>JAFYIF010000092.1 GCA_017538775.1 Oscillospiraceae bacterium
CTCCAGCGTGGTGGCCCCGATGAGCTGCAATTCCCCCAGGGAGAGGGCGGGCTTGAAGAGATTGGCCGCGTCCAGCGCCCCCTCGGCGGCCCCGGCCCCCACGATGGTGTGCAGCTCGTCCAGAAACACGATGGCGTCCCCCCGGCGGCGCAGCTCCGCCAGCAGGTTGCGGACCCGGTCCTCGAAGTCCCCCCGGTAGCGGGTGCCCGCCAGCATCCGGCTCAGGTCCAGCTGCAGAAGGCGCTTGCCCCGCAGGTCCAGGGGCGCTTCCCCTCCTGCCATGCGCTGGGCCAGGCCCTCGGCCACGGCGGTCTTGCCCACCCCCGGTTCCCCCACCAGCACCGGGTTGTTTTTGCTGCGCCGGGAGAGGATCTGCATCACCCGGCAGATCTCCCGCTCCCGGCCGATGACCGGGTCCAGCTGTCCCTGCCGGGCCAGCTCCGTCAGGTCGCGGCTGTACTGGCCCAGGATGCTCCGGTCCTCCCGGACCGGGCGCGGTTCCGGGGCCGCCGCCGCGCCCGCGGCGGGCGGACCGGCCCGGGGAAAGCCGGGGGCGAACAGGGCCAGCACCTCCCCGTAGAGCCGTTCCGGGTCCAGCCCCGCCCCCTGGAGGATGCGCCCGGCGGCGCAGCCGGGCTCCCGGAGGATGCCCATCAGCAGGTGTTCCGTGCCGACGAAGTTGTGCCCCAGCCGCCCCGCGTCGCCGATGGCCAGCTCGATGACTCGCCGCGCCCGGGGACTCAGTCCCAGCGCCCGGGCCCCCGGCGCGCCTTTGCCCACGCGCTGCTCCACCAGGCCGGTGAGTTTCGCGTCCGTGAGGCCGTGGGTCCGCAGCGCCCTGGCCCCCTGTCCGAGGCCCTCCCGGGCGATGCCCAGCAGCAGATGCTCGCTGCCCACATAGCTGTGCCCCAGGGTCTCCGCCGCCTCCTGCGCCCGCTCGATGGCGGTCTTGGCGCGCTCCGTGAATCGGTCGTTGATGTTCATGGCTCCCCCTTGCTGCTCCGGCGAAATTCGACAGCCCCCGAAAACCGACTTCACCCCGCGCCTTGGCTCTGGCGCGGGGTGAAGCGGTTTGGAGGGTTGTCTGGTGTTTGCGATTTATGTTTGGTTGATTGTCACTTGGCTTGGGTGTGGGTCAAAGCGCGGGGTCTGGGGGGAGCGGTTCTGGCTCAGGCTTCCTCCGCCTGCTCCGGCTCGACCGCGACGGCCTCGGGGGCCTCGACGGGCTCGTTCTCAGGGACTTCGACGTTCTCGGCCTCGGGCGCTTCGGCCTGCTCCGGCTCGTTCTCGTCCTTCTTCTGACCCAGCATCAGGGGCTGGAAGGACCAGCCGAAACGGGCCTGGGGCATCGTGGCCTTCAGCATAGCACCGAAGGACTCGGAAAGGCTGTCGAACGCGCGCATCATGTTGCGGATGGGGGCGAGGAAATCGAACATGGGGTTCTCCTCGGACAGGAGCTCGGGCAGCTCGGGCAGCTCCGGCAGGGCGGGGAAGGCGGGGAACAGCTTCTCGGTCTCGTTCAGCAGCTTCTCAGGCTGGAAATCCAGGGTGCCGGCGTAGCCCGCTTCCCGGGCGCAGTCCGCGCAGTAGTGGTGATGGGTGATCTTGCCGTTGACAAAGCTGTTGTAGAAGAAGGTGGCTTCCTTGTTGCAGTTTTCGCATTTCATGGTGATAAATTCCTTTCTTAAGTCAGATTTTTATAAAAATGGAAGTTGGTTCCTTGGGGATGCAAATAGAAATTTGGAACCGGCACGACCCGTTGAAGGAGGATCGGACCGTGCCGGCGGACTTACTTGCACGGTCCCGGCGTCCTGTGACGCCGGAGAAATGGAAACCGGCACGACCCTGAAAGGAGGAGGATCGGGACCGTGCCGGTGGACTTGCACGGTGTGAAGCGCTTGCCCGCCTCACTCGGCCACATAGGTCACGAGCATGTGCTTGAGCAGGTTGGCCCGAAGCTGGTCCCGCAGCTCGCCCTCCGCGGGCTTCAGCGCTGCGTTTCCCACGGCGGAGAGCATCACCCGGGCTGTGGCCTCGTCCACCAGCTCCGCGTCGCGGATGCTGTGGATGGTGCTCTCGGCGCTTCCGGCGTCCAGCGAATCGCCCACGGCGTCCACCGTGTGCATGATCAGCTCCCGGGCGCTCTCCTGTACGCGGGAGATGCGGATGTATCCGCCGCCGCCCCGTCTGCTTTCCACCGCGAAGCCCCGTTCCGGGGAGAAGCGAGTGGAGAGGACGTAGTTGATCTGACTGGGCACACAGGAGAACATCTCCGCCAGTGCGCTGCGCTGGATCTCTGCGATGCCCTGGGCGCTGTCGTCAATGGTCTTCAGGATGAACTTTGCGATCAGGTCGCTGGTTGCCATTGCGATCACCTCCCGGGCTGTCTGACCTTGCTTGACCTTTATGGCCTCATTATAGTCAGGGAACGTCAAAAAGACAAAGTCGATTTTGACCAATCCTGACGTATGAGTGGGAGTTTTTCGCATCCAGCACGGGGAATGCTCCGTTTTTCTTAAAATTCCTAAGTTTTTCACGGTTTTTCATTTTTCGTCCCCAAGTGCGGAATTACCGTTTGACAAACCGGGAAACTATGCTACAATAGGAGCCGTTGGACAGCGTTGTGACAACAATCCAAGAAGGAGGGAATTCCCATGTATGTCATCAATGAAAGCTGCATCTCCTGCGGCGCCTGCGTGGGCGGCTGCCCGGTGGAAGCCATCGTCATGGACGAGGCCCTGGGCCGTTACGCCATCGACCCGGACAAGTGCATCTCCTGCGGCGCCTGCGCCGGCGGCTGCCCGGTGGAAGCCATCGTCATGGAGTAAGGGCTGCGCCTCAGCCCGGAAAGCCCGATATGGACGCCCCATATCGGGCTGTTTTCTTGCAGCGGGGAGGGGGGGGACGGCCCGTGACGGAGACGCTCTGGCCCGGCGGGCCGCAACTGAACACCGACGCGGCTTTCCCGCTGTCCACCGACAGCGTGCTGCTGGCCCATTTCGCCGCGCCGCTGCGCGCCCGGCGCATCCTGGACCTGGGCTGCGGGTCCGGGGTCCTGGCCCTGCTGCTGGCCCGGAGCCACCCGGGGGCGGAAGTGGGCGGTGTGGAGCTGCTGCCGGAGGCGGCGGCGCGCTGCCGGGAGAATTTCGAGATGAACGGCCTGGACCCGGCGGGGGTGCGGAATGCCGACCTGCGCGACTGCCGGAGCCTCTACGCCCCGGGGCGCTTTGACCTGGTGGTGAGCAACCCGCCCTATTTTCCCCTGGGCCGGGGCTACAGCGCCCCGGAAGCCTCCAGAGCCGCCGCCCGGGATGAGCGCAACTGCACCCTGGACGAGCTGTGCGCCGCCGCGGCCTACCTGACCCGCTGGGGCGGGGCCTTCGCGCTGGTCCACCGCCCGGAGCGCCTGAGCGAGCTGTGCTGCACCCTGAGCCGCCACAGGCTGGAGCCCAAGCGCCTCAGACTGGTGCACTACCGCCCCGGCGACGCCCCCAATCTGCTGCTGCTGGAGACCCGGCGGGGCGGGAAGCCGGGACTGAACATCGAAAAGCCCCTGCTGCTCACGGACGGGCAGGGGGGCGACAGTGCGGAAATGAAAGCGGTCTATCACCGCTGAGAAGGAGGGAGCGGCCATGCCCGGTACCTTATATCTGGTGGGCACGCCCATCGGGAACCTGGGCGATCTCAGCCCCCGGGCCGCGGAGACGCTGCGCCGGGTGGACTTCATCGCGGCGGAGGACACCCGCGTGACCCTGAAGCTACTGAACCATCTGGACATCAAAAAACCCCTGGTCTGCTATTTCGAGCACAACCGGGCCGAGATGGGCGAAAAGCTGCTGGCCCGGCTCCTGGCCGGGGAGCGCTGCGCCCTGGTGACGGACGCGGGGATGCCCGCCATCTCTGACCCGGGGGAGGACATCGTGCGCCAGTGCGCCGAAGTCGGGGTGCCGGTCTGCCCGGTGCCGGGGCCCAGCGCCCTGGTGACGGCCCTGGCCGTTTCCGGCCTGCCCACGGGCCGCTTCACCTTTGAGGGCTTCCTGTCCACCGCAACAAAAAACCGCCGGGCCCACCTGGAGAGCCTGCGGAACGAGCGGCGGACCATGATCTTCTACGAGGCTCCCCACAAGCTGCTGCGCACCCTGGCCGACCTGCTGGAGGTCTTCGGCGACCGGGAGCTGGTCCTGTGCCGGGAGCTGACCAAGCTGCACGAGGAAATCCTCCACACCAGCCTGGCCCGGGCCCCGGAGCGCTTCCGGGAAAGCCCGCCCCGGGGGGAGTTCGTGCTGGTTCTGGCCGGCGCGCCGGAGCCGGAGGGCCCCGATATGAGCGAAGCGGAGGCCCTGGCGCTGGTGCGGCGGAAGATGGCGGAGGGCCTGAGCCGGAAGGACGCCTGCCGCGCAGCGGCGGAGCGTTCGGGCATCCCCCGCCGGACCCTGTACGAGCGCTCCCTGGAGGACGCCTGACACATATCAATCAACGGATCGGAGAACAGCCATGAAACGAACCATCACCGTAACGGGCACGGGCGCGGTGCGCCTGGACCCGGATCTGATCGTCCTGCCCGTGACCCTGGCGGCGCGGGACGAGGACTATTCCGCCCTGACCGCCCGGAGCGCCGAGGCCCTGGAGGCCCTGCGCGCCGCCCTGGCCACGGCGGGCTTTGAGGCCGACGCTCTCAAGACCCTGAACCTGGACATCCACCCGGTGTTCGAGGGGGAGCACGACGCCAAGGGGAACTGGCGGCAGGTCTTCCGGGGCTATGAGCTGCGCCACGAGCTGCGGCTGCGCTTCCCGATGGACGCGGCCCGGCTGGCGGGAGTGCTGTCCGCCCTGGCCGACTGCCCGGCAAGGCCGGAGTTTTCCGTCCAGTTCACCGTGGCGGAGCCGGAGACGGCCAAGCGCGCCCTGCTGGCCGAGGCGGCGAAGGACGCCCGGGCCAAGGCGGAGACCCTCTGCGCCGCCGCCGGGGTGGCCCTGGGGAGCCTGCTGGCCGTGCGCTGCGACTGGAACGGGGCGGACTTCCGCTCTCCCACCCGCCTGAACTGCGCCGAGGCCAGCCTGGCCAAGACCCGCGCCGCCATCGACGTGAGCCCGGAGGCGGTGGGCGAGTCCGTCAGCGCGGTCTTCGTCTGGGAGCTGAAGGACAGGGCCGGGCGCGGCGACTGAACAAAGCCATGCAGACATCGTCCACGCCGGTCCGCCCGCTGCGGGAGGCCTATCACAGCACGGCGGAGTTTTCCGGCTATGTGCGCCACTGCGGCCCCACGGCGGTGACGAACCTGCTGCTGAGCCTCCTGCCCGACCCGCCCCCGGCAAAAGAGCTGTTCCGCCGCGTGGCGGAGCTGGGGCGGCGGAAGCTGGTCTACGTCAACCGGGAGCTGCCCCTGGGCCTGGGCGGCACCTCGGACGCCCTGACCGGAGCCTATCTCCGGGCCGCGCTGCACCAGTGCGGACTGAAAACCGTGCAGATCGGCCTGCGCCGCCCCCTGACGGAGCGCTTCGCCCGGACCGCCCTGGGCCGGGGCAGCCTGCTCTACATCCAGCTGCGCCGCCACAAGACATACGGCAGCCACCACATCCTCTGCTACGGCCAGGAGCCGGACGGCCGCCTCCGCCTGGCCGACGGCTGGGCCGCCGCCCCGGTGCGCCTCCGGGTCAAAGACCTGGGCCTGGCCTTCTGCCTGGAGCTGCGCTTTCCCCCGTCCGGGGAGGCATAGGCGCGGCGAAAAAGGCCAAAGGGTCGTTGCAAATTTCAGGTTTCGACCGGATCACCCTTTGTCCTTGACAAACGGAAGCGGATTTGGTACGCTGTGCTCACGCAATTTGGAAAGAAAACGGACGGCCCACGCCGCCGTCCGACCATACAGGAGGAGGAAACAGGCATGAACAAGTCTGAGCTGATTGCCGCCGTCGCGGAGAAAACCGGACTTTCCAGAAAAGACAGCGAGAAGGCGCTGACCGCCACTTTTGACATCCTGACCGCCGCGCTCCAGGCCGGGGAGCGGGTCCAGCTCTTCGGCTTCGGCGTCTTCGAGACGAGAGAGCGCCCGGCGCGGATGGGCCACAACCCCCGGACGATGGAGGAGATCGCCATCCCCGCCTCCCGCAGCCCGGTCTTCAAGGCCGGAAAGGCGCTGAAAGACGCCGTGGAGCTGTAAGCGCCCCCGTCTGCCGCTGCCGTCACCGTCTCAGGAGGGATCATCATGCGAATCGACAAATATCTGAAGGTATCCCGGCTCATCAAGCGCCGCAGCGTGGCCAACGACGCCAGCGACGCCGGGCGCGTCAGCGTCAACGGCAAGCCGGTGAAGGCCAGCTACCAGGTCAAGCTGGGCGACGTGATCGAGATCGCCTTCGGCCAGAGAACACTGAAGGTGGAGGTCACGGAGATCAACGAAAACGCGACCAAGGCCGGGGCTTCGGCCATGTACCGGGAGCTGGAATGAAAAACAAGTCTTCTGCTGGCTTCGACATTCAAGCGCGTTTTGCCGAGATCAACGCGCTGGAACCGGAAGTTCCGACAAAGGAGGATTTGGAGGCCATCGAAAAAGCCATGGCCGAAAA
>JAFYIF010000093.1 GCA_017538775.1 Oscillospiraceae bacterium
GGGATAACGGCTCAGGGCCGCGCAGAGGGAGTGGACCGTGCGGCCATATTTCAGGTCGCCGCAGCAGCCCACGGTCAGGCCCCAGAAGCGGCCCTGTCTGCGCCAGATGGTCAGCAGGTCCCCCAGGGTCTGGGTGGGGTGGTGGTGGCCGCCGTCCCCGGCGTTGATGACCGGGACCCCCGCCTTGCGGGAGGCCACCAGCGGCGCGCCCTCCAGCGGGTGGCGCATGGCGATGATGTCCGCATACAGGCCAACGATCCGGGCCGTGTCCGCCACGCTCTCCCCTTTGGCGGCGGAGGAACTGTCCCCGCCCTCGATGCCCAGGACGCTGCCCCCCAGCTCCAGCATGGCCGCCTCGAAGCTCAGGCGCGTCCGGGTGCTGGGCTCGAAAAAGAGCGTGGCCAGCTTCTTGCCGCGGCAGACTTCCGCGTAGTCCCCGGGGCGCTCCATGATGCGCTCCGCCGAGCCGATCAGGGTATAGAGTTCCTCCACGTCCAGGTCCATGAAGTCGATCAGATGTCGCATTTTGCTTCCCCCCTCATGCCGTCCGCCAGCCCGCGTCCTCCGGGCAGGCCCGGAAGCGCAGCAGACGCTTTACGTCCTCCGGACGGATGTAGCCCTGGGCGGCGGCCAGCTCCGCCACGGTGTCAAAGTCCGTCAGGCTGTGGTTTTCCACTCCGGCGGCGGCCAGACGCTCCAGGCCCTTTTGCATCCCGTAAGTGAAGATGCTCACCACTCCGAGCACCTCAGCCCCGGCTTCCCGGAGGATCTCCACCACTTCAATGACGCTTCCGCCGGTGGAGATCAGGTCCTCCACCACCACAACTTTCTGACCGGGCAGCAGCCGCCCCTCGATCTGATTGCGCCGCCCGTGGTCCTTGGCCCCGGCGCGGACGTAGCCCATGGGCAGGCCCATCAGGTGGGCGGTGATGGCCGCGTGGGCGATGCCCGCCGTGGAGGTGCCCATCAGCGCTTCCGCCGAGGGGTACCAGGTCTCGATCAGCGTGCGCAGCCCTTGCTCCACGTCCGTCCGCACCGCCGGGTCGGACAGGGTCAGGCGGTTGTCGCAGTAGACCGGGCTCTGGATGCCGCTGGCCCAGGTGAAGGGTTCCTCCGGGCGGAAAAACACGGCCCGGATCTGCAGCAGGTGCGCTGCAATGCGTTTGTTCAACTCCATCTTCTCTCTCCCCTGCTTTCAATCATGCATCGACGAATTCCGTCAGGCAGCGCCGCCAGGCCTCCACCGGGTCGGCGGCGGCGGTGATGGGTCTGCCCACCACGATGTAGTCGCTGCCCAGCTCCCGCGCCCGGGCGGGGCTGGTGACGCGGCGCTGGTCGTCTGCGGCGCTGCCGGCGAAGCGGACGCCGGGGGTGACGGCCAGAAAGTCCGCCCCGCAGCGCTTGTGGATCATGCCCGCCTCCAGCGGGGAGCATACCACCCCGTCCAGCCCGGCCAGGCTGGCGTTCTCCGCGTAGTGGGCGATGACCTCCTCCATCTCCTCCCGGATCCAGAGGTCCCGCTCCAGGTGGAGGCTGTCCGTGCTGGTGAGCAGCGTCACGGCCAGCAGCAAAGGCCGCGTGCCGTCGGGCCGCGTCAGGCCCTCCAGCGCCGCCTCCATCATCGGGATGGTCCCCGCCGCGTGGAGGTTGCAGATGTCCGCCCCCAGCCCGGACAGCACCCGCATGGCGGCGCGCACGGTGTTGGGGATGTCGTGCAGCTTCAGGTCCAGGAAGATGCGGTAATCCCGGTCTTTCAGCTCCCGCACGATGTCCGGCCCGGCGCTGTAAAAGAGCTCCATGCCGATTTTCAGGAAAGGCTTGCGCGCCTCCCCGTCAAAGCGTTTCAAAAAGTCCAGCACCTGCTCCCGTCCGGGAAAATCGCAGGCGATGATCACGTCCTTACCCATGTGCGCCTCCTATGATCTCTCTCAGGCTTTCGATTCCATATCGTTCCATGGCCTCCGGCAGGGCCGCCACGATGTCCCGGCAGGCGAAGGGGTCCACCAGATTGGCCGCCCCCACCTGCACCGCCGTGGCCCCGGCCAGCAGCATTTCCAGCACGTCCTCGGCGCTGGAGACGCCGCCCATGCCCACCACCGGGAGGTCCACGGCCTGGCTGACCTGCCAGACCATCCGCAGGGCCAGGGGGAAGACGCCGGGGCCGCTCATGCCCCCGGTGCCGTTGGCCAGGATGGGCCGGCGGCGGCGCAGGTCGATGCGCATCCCCAGCAGGGTGTTGATCAGGCTCAGGCCGTCGGCTCCCGCGTCCGCGCAGGCCCGGGCGATGGACACGATGTCCGTCACATTGGGGCTGAGCTTCACCAGCACCGGCTTGTCCGTCACGGCGCGCACCGCCGCCGTCACTGCGGCGGCCTGGCGCGGGTCGGTGCCGAAGCTCATGCCCCCGCCGTGGACGTTGGGACAGGAGATGTTCACCTCCAGCCAGCCCACCTGGGGACAGGGGGCCAGGCGTTCCGCCACGGCTCGGTATTCCTCAATGGAAAAGCCGCTGATGTTTGCCAGAATCGGCTTGCGGAAGACTTTGGAGAGCTTGGGCAGCTCCTCGGTCACCACCGCCTCCACGCCGGGGTTTTGCAGGCCGACGGCGTTCAGCATCCCCCCGGCGTACTCCGCGATGCGGGGCGTGGGGTTGCCGAAGCGGGGGTGGAGCGTCGTGCCCTTGCAGGAGAAGCTGCCCAGGCAGTTGATGTCGTAGAGCTCCGCGAATTCATAGCCGTAGCCGAAGCAGCCGCTGGCGGGGATCACCGGGTTGTCCAGCTCCACGCCGCAGAGCGTCACGCGCAGATCCCTTACCATGGCAGTTCCTCCTTGTCCAGCACCGGCCCCTCCCGGCAGAGGCGTTTGGGTCCATTCCGGGTCTGGCAGCTGCAGCCCATGCAGGCCCCGAAGCCGCAGCCCATGCGCTCCTCCAGGCTGAACTGCCCGCCGGTGGCGCAGCGCTCGTACACCGCCCGGAGCATGGGCTCCGGCCCGCAGGCGCAGACGTGGCTGTAGTCTCCGGCCCGGTCCATGCCGTCGGTCACCAGGCCCCTAAGACCCAGGGAGCCGTCCGCCGTGCAGACCGTCACAGGGACCCCCAGGGCGGCGAAGTCCTCAAGCAAAATCGCCTCGGATGCCGTGTTGAAGCCCAGCACGGCCAGGGGCTTGCTCCCCTGCCCGACCAGGCGTTTTGCCAGGCCGTAAAGGGGCGGGACCCCCACGCCGCCGCCCAGCAGCAGGGGGCGCGGGCCGCACTTGCTCAGGTCGTAGCCGTTTCCAAGGCCCGTCAGGACATCCAGCTTCGTGCCCACCGGACAGCCGCGCAGGGCGGCGGTGCCTTTGCCCTGAACTTTATAGATCAGGCGCAGCGTCCCCTCCCCCCAGTCGCAGACGGAGATGGGGCGGCGCAGATAGAAGCCCGGAATCCGGAGGTCCACGAACTGGCCCGGCGCGGTGACGGCGGACGTGTCCCCCGCCAGACGCAGCTCGTAAATGTCCCGGGCGATCCGGCGGTTGGACCGGATCTCAAACAATACCTGCTGCATGGTCTTCCGTAGGGAACGCCGTCCCCGGCGTTCCGCCCATGTCGATGGTGCTGATGGGCAGGGTCATGTCCTCCAGCACGTCCAGGACGATGCGCACGGTGTCCAGGTTGGTGAACATCGTGACGCCGTTTTCCACCGCGCAGCGGCGGATGGCCTCGCCGTCGTGGAAGTGGGTGCCGGAGGTGATGGTGCGGGTGTTCACCACATAGCTGACATAGCCCGCCCGGATGGACTCCAAAATCTCCTGGCTGCCCTCGCTGAGCTTGCCCCGGACCCGGGTGCGGATGCCGTGTTCCTTGAGGAAGGCCGCCGTGCCCGCCGTGGCCTCGATGTTGAAGCCCATGTCGTAGAAGCGGCGGACCAGGGGCAGGGCCTCGGCCTTGTCCTCCGTGGCAATGGTCACCAGCACGGTGCCGTAACTCTTGAGCTTCATCCCGGCGGCCTGGAGGCTCTTGAACATGGCCCGGTAGAGCTTGTCGTCATAGCCGATGGCCTCGCCGGTGCTCTTCATCTCCGGGCTGAGATAGGCGTCCAGGCCCCGGATCTTGGCGAAGGAGAAGACCGGGGTCTTCACATACCAGCGCTTTTTCTCCTCCGGGTAGAGGGAGAAGATGCCCTGCTCTTTCAGGCTCCGGCCCAGAATCACCTCCGTGGCGATGTCGGCCAGAGACCAGCCGGTGGCCTTGCTCAGGAAGGGCACGGTGCGGCTGGAGCGGGGATTCACTTCGATGATGTAGACCTTGTCCTGCTTGTCCACGATGAACTGGATATTATACAATCCCTTGATGCCCACGCCCAGGCCCAGCTTTTTCGCGTAGGTCAGGATGGTGCCCTTCACTTTGTCGGAGATGGAGAAGGCGGGATAGACGCTGATGGAGTCGCCGGAGTGGACGCCGGTGCGCTCTACCAGTTCCATGATACCCGGCACGAACACGTCCTGTCCGTCGCAGATGGCGTCCACCTCCACCTCGCGGCCGGCGATGTATTTGTCCACCAGCACGGGCTTGTCCTCGTCGATCTCCACGGCGGTCTTGAGATAGCGCCGCAGCATGGCCTCGTCCGCCACGATCTCCATGGCCCGGCCGCCCAGCACGAAGGAGGGGCGCACCAGCACGGGGTAGCCGATCTCCTCCGCGGCCCGGACGCCGTCCTCGATGTGGGTGACGGCGGTGCCCTTCGGCTGGGGGATGCCCAGGCGCAGCAGCAGCTTTTCAAACTGGTCCCGGTCCTCCGCCCGGTCGATGGCCTCCACGTCGGTGCCGATGATCTGCACGCCCCGCTCCATCAAAGGCCGTGCCAGGTTGATGGCAGTCTGTCCGCCCAGAGAGGCGATGACGCCCTCGGGCTGCTCGTAGTCCAGAATCGCCATGACATCCTCCGGCGTCAGCGGCTCGAAGTAGAGCTTGTCCGCCGTGGTGTAGTCGGTGGAGACGGTCTCCGGGTTGTTGTTGATGATGATGGACTCATAGCCCGCCCGGCGGATGGTCTGCACCGCGTGGACGGTGGAGTAGTCGAACTCCACGCCCTGGCCGATGCGGATGGGACCCGCGCCCAGGACCACGATCTTCTTTTTGTCGGTCAGGCGGCTCTCGTTTTTCAGCTCCGGGTCCAGCAGATGCAGGTAGGTGGAGTAGAGATAGGCGATGTATTTCCCGGTGTGCAGGGTGTCCACCATGCGGAACACCGGGGTCAGGCCCGCGGCCTTGCGCTGGCGGTAGACCTCCAGCTCCTCCCGCTCCCAAAGCTTTGCAATGAACTTGTCGGAAAAGCCCATGGTCTTGGCGGCCAGCAGCGCCCGCTCGTCCCCCGGGCGGCTTTGCAAAATGCGCTCCATCTCCACGATGTCGGACAGGCAGTTCAGGAAGAGCTCCGTGATCATCGTGACCCGGTGCAGCTCCTCCACCGTGTGGTCCCGGCGCAGAAGCTCCGTCACGGCGAAGATGCCGTCGTCCCGGTACTCGTTCAGGTAGTCCAGAATGGCCGCGTCGGACATGGCGTCAAACTTGGGGCTGTAGAGGTGACAGACCCCGGTCTCCAGGCTGCGGACGGATTTCAGGAAGCACTCGGCCAGGGTGCCGCCGATGCCCATGACCTCGCCGGTGGCCTTCATCTGGGTGCCCAGGGTGTTGGGGGCACCGGCAAATTTGTCGAAGGGGAAGCGGGGGAATTTCGCCACGATGTAGTCCAGAGACGGCTCCATGGCCGCGTTGCCCCCCGCCACGGGGATCTCGTCCAGGGTCATGCCCACGGCCACCTTGGCCGTCACCCTGGCGATGGGGTAGCCGCTGGCCTTGCTGGCCAGGGCGGAGGAGCGGGAGACCCGGGGGTTCACTTCGATCAGATAATATTCGCTGCTGGTCGGGTTCAGGGCGAACTGCACGTTGCAACCGCCGCAGACCCCCAGGGCGCGGATCAGTTTCAGCGCCGCGCTGTTCAGCATGTCCAGGTCCTCCGGGCTGAGGCTCAGGATCGGGGCCACCACCACGCTGTCGCCGGTGTGGACGCCCACCGGGTCCACGTTCTCCATGCCGCAGACCGTGATGGCCCGGTCGGTGCCGTCCCGCATGACCTCAAATTCGATCTCCTTGTAGCCCTTGACGCTCTTCTCCACCAGCACCTGGTGGACCGGGGAGAGGGCGAAGCCGTGCATCGCCACCTCTTCCAGCTCCGTCTCGTCGTTGGCGAAGCCGCCGCCGGTGCCGCCCAGGGTGAAGGCCGGGCGCAGCACCACCGGATAGCCGATGCGCGCCGCCGCCGCCTTCGCCTCCTCCACGGAGTAGGTGATCTCGCTGGGGATGACCGGCTCGCCGATGCGCTGGCACAGCTCCTTGAACTGCTCCCGGTCCTCCGCCATTTCGATGCTGGCCGAGGGGGTGCCCAGCAGCTCCACCCGGCACTCGTTCAGGACGCCGTTCTTCTCCAGCGCCATGGCCAGGTTCAGGCCCGTCTGGCCGCCCAGGCCGGGGATGATGGCGTCCGGGCGCTCCCGCCGCAGAATGCGGGCCACGTATTCCAGGGTCAGAGGCTCCATATAGACCTTGTCGGCGATGGCGGTGTCGGTCATGATGGTGGCGGGGTTGGAGTTCACCAGCACCACCTCATAGCCCTCCTCCTTCAGCGCCAGGCAGGCCTGGGTGCCCGCGTAGTCGAACTCCGCCGCCTGTCCGATGACGATGGGGCCGGAGCCGATGATCAGAATTTTCTTGAGATCCGTCCGTTTCATTGCACGCCCTCCATAGTATCCGTAGTATCCCGCACGATGCTCCCGTCGTCCCAGACGACGGCCCCGCCGCACACGGTCATGCGGCAGCGCCCGGCGACGCGCCAGCCCGCGAAGGGCGTGGCCCGCCCCCGGCTCAGGAATTCCGCCGGGTCAATGTCGTATTCCGCCTCCAGGTCCCAGACGGAGAAGTCCGCCGGGGCCCCCGCCTCCAGGGGACTGCCCAGCCCGAACAGGGTCTGCGCCCTGCCACAGAGAAGTTCCACCAGCCGCGCCAGGCTGATGTGGCCGGGCCGGACCAGGTGGGTGTAGAGCAGCGGAAAGGCGATCTCCAGGCCCACCACGCCCATGGCGCTTTTCTCCAGGCCCCGGCTTTTTTCCTCCGCGCTGTGGGGCGCGTGGTCCGTGGCCACCAGGTCGACGGTCCCGTCCCGCAGCCCCTCCAGCAGCGCCGCCCGGTCCTCCGGGCTCCGGAGCGGGGGGTTCATCTTAAAGCGCCCGTCCTCCTGCAGGGCCGTCTCGTCCAGCAGCAGATAGTGGGGCGCGGTCTCACAGCTCACGGGCAGGCCCTCGGCCTTGGCACGGCGGATTAGCTCCACGCTCTCCTTGGTGGAGATGTGGCAGACGTGGTAGGCGCAGCCGGTCTCCCGCACCAGCTGGAGGTCCCGGGCGATGGGGCCCCACTCGCTCTCAGAGCAGATGCCCCGGTGTCCGTGGGACAGGGCGTAGGCCCCGTCATGGATGTAGCCGCCGCGGAGCAGGGCGTTGTCCTCGCAGTGGGCGGCAATGCGCTTGCCCAGGCGTTTGGCCTCCCGCATGGCCGAGTACATCATCTCCTGACTCTGGACCCCCTTGCCGTCGTCGGAAAAGCCCGCCACAAAGGGCGCCATGGCCGCCATGTCCGACAGCTCCAGGCCGAACTCCCCTTTTGTGATCGCCCCGTAGGGGACGCAGCGGATCACGCTGTCCCGGCGTATGATTGAAAGCTGGGCTTCCAGATGCGCCGCGCTGTCCGGCACGGGTTTCAGGTTCGGCATCGGGCAGACCGTGGTATAGCCCCCCCGGGCCGCGGCGCGGGAGGAGGCGGCCACCGTGTCTTTATACGAAAAACCCGGCTCACGGAAATGCACATGCACGTCCGTGAAGCCGGGAAAAACGGTGAGGCCGTGAAGATCCAGGGTGGGGAGTTTGCGCCCCGTTTCGGAGACAAGTCTGCCGTCGGAAATGCGCAGATCCCGACGGACCGCCCGTCCGTCGTTGGCGTCGTATACCGCTGCGCCGCGCAGGACTGCTTCCATATCCTCTCCGCTCCCTTCCAACTCAAATTTTTGCAAGAATAACACAGCAAAGGGGAGAAATCAAGCGCAGTCCCCGGCTTTTTTGCAATCTTGTCAGGATTGCACAATCCGCGCCGACTCTCCCGCGCCCATTCCCGTCAGGACATGGATTTTGCGCCGCGCCGACCCCTTTCGCATTGACAAGGCTTCTTCTTGTTTGCTATGATAGAAAGCGCAGAGATTTTGACCGGCCTGTCCCCACGAGGCCGCACGCAGTCGAAGCCGGGAGGTGTGCATGAAAAAAGTCGGAATCGTCATGGGCAGCACCAGCGATCTGCCAGTCGTGGAAAAGGCCCTTGCCGTATTGCAGGAATACGGCGTCCCAATCGAAGTGCGCGTTTTGTCCGCTCACCGTTGTCCCGAAGAGGCAGCAGCGTTTGCCCGTTCGGCGCGGGAGAGCGGTTTTTCTGTTTTGATCGCCGCCGCCGGCATGGCGGCGCACCTGGCCGGGGCCCTGGCCGCCAACTGCAGCCTGCCGGTCATCGGCATCCCCTGTAAGGGCGCGGTGCTGGAGGGCATGGACGCCCTGCTCAGCACCGTGATGATGCCCCCCGGTGTGCCGGTGGCCACCGTGGGCGTGGACGGCGCGAAAAACGCCGCGCTGCTGGCCGTGGAGATCCTGGCCCTCTCGGATGAGAGCCTGGCCGCCAAGCTGGAGGCCGCCCGGGCTGCCAACCGCGCCGCCGTGCTGGAGGCCGACGCCGCGCTGCAGGCGAAGTATTGCTGAGTGGCGCTGACACAACGTATTTTTTTCCATCCTGGAAGGAGAGATATTATGGAACTCGTTTACACCGGAAAGACCAAGAACGTCTACAAACTGGACAACGGCCACTATCTGCTGAAGTTCAAGGACGACTGCACCGGCAAGGACGGCGTCTTTGACCCGGGTGAGAACTCCATCGGCCTGACCATCGAGGGCGTGGGCGACGTGAACCTGCGCATGAGCATCTATTTCTTTGAAAAGATCAACGCCGCCGGTATCCCCACCCACTACGTCTCCGCAAACCTGGCCGACACCACCATGGAGGTGCTGCCCGCCCGGGTCTTCGGCCACGGGCTGGAGGTCATCTGCCGCCACAAGGCGGTAGGCAGCTTCCTGCGCCGCTACGGGGAGTATATCGAAGAGGGCGCGGACCTGCCCGCCTATGTGGAGATGACCTTCAAGAACGACGAGAAGGGCGATCCCCTGGTCACGAAGGACGGCCTCATCGTCCTGGGCATCATGAGCGGCGAGCAGTACGACGCCATTCGCACCCAGACCCAGCGCATCACCCAGATCGTGGCCGACGACCTGGCGGAGAAGGGCCTGACCCTCTATGACATCAAGTTTGAATACGGCTACGATGAGAAGGGCGACGTGATGCTCATCGACGAGATCGCCAGCGGCAACATGCGGGTCTACAAGGACGGCCAGTACATTGACCCGATGACCCTCAGCGCGCTGTTCTTTGCGTAATGGGCGGCTTTTTCGGCGCGGTTGGCCGCCAGGATGTGGTGCTGGACGTGTTCTTCGGCACGGACTACCACTCCCACCTGGGCACCCGCAGCGCGGGCATGGCCATCTGGGACGCGGAATGCGGCTGCCGCCGCCAGATCCACAACATCGGCAACACCCCCTTCCGCACAAAATTTGAAAACGACCTGCGGGACTTCCATGGCAACTGCGGCATCGGCTGCATCAGCGACAGCGACCCCCAGCCGCTGCTGGTGCGCTCCCACCTGGGGCTTTACGCCATCGCTACCGTGGGGCTCATCGGGAACGCGGAGGAGCTGGTCCAGAAGTATTTCTCCGACCACGGGCACCAGTTCATGGCCATGAGTTCCGGTCGGGTGAACACCACGGAGCTGGCCGCCGCCCTCATCAACGAGAAGGAGAGCCTGGTGGACGGCATCCGCCACGCCCAGAGCCAGATCGACGGCAGCCTCACCGTTTTGCTGATGACCGGCAAGGGGGAGATCATCGCCGCCCGGGACCGCTACGGGCGTCTGCCCGTGTTGGTGGGCGAGAAGGAGGACGGCTACTGCGTCTCCTTTGAGTCCTTCGCTTTCCAGAAGCTGGGCTACCACAAATGCCGGGAGCTGGGGCCGGGCGAGATCGTCCGCATCACCCCCCAGGGCTGCGAGACCCTGGCCCTGCCGGGGCGCGAGATGAAGATCTGCGCCTTCCTCTGGACCTATTACGGCTATCCCAACTCCAACTACGAGGGCGTCAACGTGGAGGTCATGCGCTACCGCAACGGGCGCAGCATGGCCCGGGCGGAGATGGCCGACGGGACGCTGCCCCAGGTGGACTCCGTGGCCGGAGTCCCGGACAGCGGCGTGCCCCACGCCATCGGTTACGCCGCCGAGAGCGGGCTGCCCTTCGCCCGGCCCTTCGTCAAATACACCCCCACCTGGCCCCGCTCCTTCATGCCCACCGACCAGAAGGTGCGCGATCAGGTGGCAAAGATGAAGCAGATCCCGGTCCCGGAGCTGATCGAAGGGCGGAAGCTGCTCTTCGTGGACGACAGCATCGTCCGCGGCACCCAGCTGTGCGAGACCATCGACTTTCTCTATGAGTCCGGCGCGGAGGAAGTGCACATGCGCTCGGCCTGCCCGCCCATCATGTACGCCTGCAAATACCTGAACTTCTCCCGCTCCAACTCCGACCGGGACCTGCTGGCCCGGCGCATCATCCGCAAGCTGGAGGGCCAGGCGGGGGAAGCCCACATCGAAGAGTACGCCGACGGGAAGACCGAACGGGGCCAGTGCCTCCTGCGCACGATCTGCGAGGACATGGGCTTCAGCTCCCTGCGCTATCAGAGCCTGGACGAGCTGCTGGACGCCATCGGCATCGACCGGGAGAAGATCTGCACCTACTGCTGGACCGGCAAGGAGTGAGTCCCCGGCCCATCCCTGGAAGGAGAAGCAACCCTATGGAATCCCATTCTGCATCCTACGCCGCCGCCGGCGTGGACATCGAGGCCGGGTACAAGGGCGTGAAGCTCATGCGCGGCCATGTGGAGCGTACGTTCATCCCCGGCGTCCTGGGCGGGCTGGGCGGCTTCGGCGGGCTGTTCGCCCCCGACCTGCGCGGTATGGCCGAGCCGGTGCTGGTCTCCGGCACCGACGGCGTGGGCACC
>JAFYIF010000094.1 GCA_017538775.1 Oscillospiraceae bacterium
AAAGTCCATTGGACTTTGGCGACGAGGAGAAGCGCTGCGCTCGCGCCCCGAGGCGGGGACACTCGCTCCGCGAATTGAAATTGATTGCGCCTGCGGGCGCAACGCTGCGAGGTTTTTTTGTGTGTCTGCCCCTTGTCAGGCGGCGGGGGCTTTGCTATGATGGTGCAAAGGGCATCGGAAGAGCCAGAAGAACGGAAAAGGAGCGAGGAACCATGCTGAACATCGAGCACCTGAGCAAGCGCTTCGGCGCGAAGACGGCGGTGGACGACCTGTCCCTGCACATCTGGCCGGGGGAGATCTACGGCTTCATCGGCCACAACGGGGCGGGGAAGACCACGACGCTGAAATGCGCCGTGGGCATTTTGCCCTATGACGCGGGCGCGATCCGGGTGAACGGGGTCGATTTGAAAGCCGAGCCGCTGCGCTGCAAGCGGGAGCTGGCCTACATCCCGGACAACCCGGACCTCTACGACTTCATGAGCGGCCAGCGCTACCTGAACTTCGTGGCGGACATCTACGGCATCTCGGAGGCGCTGCGGCGGGAGCGGATCGGCAAATACGCGGAAGTGTTCGAGCTGAGCGGGGACCTGAGCCAGCCCATCTCCGCCTACTCCCACGGCATGAAGCAGAAGCTGGCGGTGATCTCCGCCTGGCTGCACGCGCCGAAGCTGATTTTGATGGACGAGCCCTTCGTGGGCCTGGACCCCAAGGCCTCCCACCTGCTGAAAGAGATGATGCGCGAGCACTGCGACGCCGGGGGCGCCATCTTCTTCTCCACCCATGTGCTGGAGGTGGCGGAGAAACTCTGCGACAAGGTGGCGATCATCCGCCAGGGCCGTCTGGTCCGGGCCGGGACCATGGAGGAGGTCCGGGGCGACGAGAGCCTGGAGGCGGTGTTCCTGGAACTGGAGGCGGAGTAAATGCTGAAGGTATTGCTAAAAAAACAGCTCTCCGAGGTCTTCCGGAACTATTTCTACAACCCGAAGACCAACCGGATGCGCTCGAAATGGGCGGTGGCGGGCTGGTTCGTCTTTTTCGCGGTGGTGATGGTGGGCGTCCTGGGCGGGATGTTCACCGCGCTGTCCCTCACGCTCTGTCCCGCCCTGGCGGCGGCGGAGCTGGGCTGGCTGTACTTCCTGCTGCTGGGCGGCGTGGCCGTGGTGCTGGGGGCTTTCGGCAGCGTGTTCAACACCTACTCCGGCCTCTATCTGGCGAAGGACAACGACCTGCTGCTGGCGATGCCCATCCCCCTGCGGACCATTCTGGCGGCCCGGCTGATGAACGTCTATCTGCTGGGCGCCCTCTATTCCGCCACGGCTCTTGTCCCGGCCCTGGTGGTCTACTGGCTGACGGTGGGGCCCACGGCGGCGAACGTGCTGGGCGGGCTGCTTCTGTTCCTGCTGGTCACGCTCTTTGTGCTGCTGCTGTCCTGTCTGCTGGGCTGGGTGGTGGCCCTGGTCAGCGTCCGGCTGAAAAACCGGAGCGGGATCACGGTGCTGCTGGCCCTGGTTTTCATCGGTCTGTACTATTTCTTCTACTTCAAAGCCGCGGACCTGATCCGGGACATGCTGCAAAACGCGGCGGTCTACGGCGCGCAGATCCGGGGCGCGGCCCGAGGACTCTATCTCTTTGGCCGGGTCGGGGAGGGGGACTTTGCCGCCGCTGCCCCGGTGTGCGCGGTGCTGGCCGCGCTGGCGGCCCTGGTCTGGCTGCTGCTGCGGCGGAGTTTTCTCCGGCTGGCCACCTCCCACGAACGGGTGGGGGACCGGCGCGGCGCGGAAAAGACTGCCCGGCAGCGCAGCCCCTTCGCCGCCCTGCTGGGCAAGGAGCTGCGGCGCTTCACCGCCAGCCCCAACTATATGCTGAACTGCGGCCTTTCCGTGCTGCTGCTCCCGCTGGGCGGCGTGGCGCTGCTGCTCTATGGCCGGGAGCTGGGCGCGCTGCTGGAGACGGTGTTCTCCGCCTTTCCGGACGCCGGTGCCGTGCTGCTCGGCGCCGCGATCTGTCTGCTGGCGAGCATGAACGACATGGCCGCCCCCTCCGTGTCCCTGGAGGGGAAAAGCCTCTGGATCCCCCAGTCCCTGCCCCTGGAGCCGAAAACCGTCCTGCACGCCAAGGCCGCGGCCCAGCTGCTGCTCAGCGGCCCGACGGCCCTGCTGTGCGGGGTCTGCGCCGCCGTGGCGCTCCCCGGCTCCCTGGCTGCGCGGCTGCTGCTGTGCCTGACCGTGGCGCTGTACACCCTCTGCTACGCCCTGGCCTGCACCGCCGTCGGCGTCCGCCTCCCGCTGCTGACCTGGAGCAGCGAGCTGATCCCCATCAAGCAGAGCGGGGCGGTCACCCTGGCCCTGCTGGGCAGCTGGCTCCTCTGCGCCGTCCTGGGCGGGGGCTACCTGCTGCTGGGTTACCGGATCGGGGCCGCGGCCTATCTGCTGATCTGGAGCGCCGTCTTCGCCGGAGCGTCGGCGCTGCTGCTGCGCTGGCTGGACACGAAAGGCGCGGCGGCCTTCGCGGCGCTGTGAGGGGCATGGTCGGCGAAGCTGTGAAAGTCCGGGACTCCTTTCCTTCCCCCAGCGGGGGAAGGTGCCGCCCGCAGGCGGCGGAAGAGGGAGAATCTGAACGATTGCTGGCAGTGGGTTGATTGGCATCTCCCGGTTTTCATTTTCCACTGTTGCGGTCTCTTCTGCGCTGGCGGTTTCGCCACGTTCTCCCTCTCCTGTCGCTGCGGCGGCACCCTCCGGGCCGTCGGGGACGACGGCCCCTACATGGGGAGGGAAGGGCGGGGGCGCTGTCCGTTCGCGGGGCGGAGCGCCCCTGTGAAACGGAACAGATTCCTCGGTTTTGACCCAGCGTCCTGCACAATTCCCACAAAAAATCTTGACAAATTCATGAAATACTTGTATAAATAGACCTGGAACCCGCCTGCGCGCGCTTCGTCGGTTTTCCCGCCGTCCGGCGTGAAAATAAACAAAACTTACGGAAGGAAGCGACAGAAGATGAAACGTATCCTTGCACTTGCGCTGACAGCGATCCTGGTCCTGGGCCTGGCCGCCTGCGGAGGCGGCGGCGGTGGGACGGATGCGAAAGGCAGCGTCTACTGGCTGAACTTCAAGCCCGAGCTGGACGAGACCGCCCAGGCGCTGGCGAAGGCCTACACCGACAAGACCGGCGTGCCGGTGAAGGTCTACACCGCCGCCTCCGGCACCTACAGCCAGACCCTGATCGCCGAGATGGACAAGAGCAGTCCCCCCACCCTCTTCGTGGTGGGCAACCAGGCGGGCGTGAAGGACTGGAAGGACTACGCCCTGGACCTGACCGGCACCGCCATTGCCAACGAGCTGAACACCGACGGCTTCAACCTCTACGACGAGACCGGCAAGCTGGTCTCCATCGGCTACTGCTATGAGTGCTACGGCATCATCGTGAACCCCGACCTGATCGAGGCCGCCGGGCACAGCATGGACGAGCTGGTGAACTTCGAGGGCCTGAAGACCGTGGCCGAGGACATCCATGCCCGGGCCGACGAACTGGGCTTCGACGCTTTCTCCGCCAGCGACATGGACGCCAGCAGCTCCTGGCGCTTCACCGGCCACATGGCGAACCTGGAGTACGTCTATGAGGAGCGGGAGGCCGGTGCGGTCTGGACCGAGTGCCCCGCCAGCCTGACCGGCAACTACATGGACAACTACAAGAACCTCTTCGATCTCTGCATCAACAACTCCACCACCGACCCGAAGGAGCTGGCCACCGGCGGCCATGACGCGGAGAACGAGTTCAAGACCGGCAAGGCCGCCTTCTTCGTGAACGGCTCCTGGGAGTATGCCGCCGTCTCCGGCGACGTGCCCCGGGCCACGATGATCCCCTACTACTGCGGCGTCGAGGGCGAGGAGATGGCCGGTCTGAACTGCGGCACCGAGAACTGCTGGGCCGTCAACGCCCGCGTCAGCGAGGCCGACCAGAAGGCCACCATCGACTTCATGGTCTGGCTGGTCAGCGACCCGGAGGCCGCCGGGAAGATGGTGGAGCAGCTGGGCGTCCTGCCCTACAAAAACGCGCCGGAGTCCGCCAACGGCTTCCTGAACGACGCCAACGCCTACTCTGAGGCCGGTTGCTATGTGATGGATTGGGCCACCAACTATCAGCCCAACGTGGACGACTACCGCGCCGCCCTGGTAAGCGCGCTGAACCAGTACTGCGCCGACCAGTCCGACGCCAACTGGGAGGCCGTGCGCACCGCCTTTGTGGACGGCTGGGCCCTCCAGTATCAGAAGGCCAACGGATAAACCGCATTTTAAGCAAGGGGACGGGCAGGTGTGCTGCCCGTCCCCGGACTTTTCGGAAAAGAGAGGAGTTGTTCGCGTTGAAAGGCCCGCTCAAGACCTTTTTCAAAAACCCCATGCGGCGCTGGGCCTGGCTCTTCGTGGGGCCGGTGCTGGTCTGTTTCGTCATCGGCTTCGTCTGGCCCTTCGTCCAGGGCATCTATCTGTCCTTCTGCAACTTCCGCCTGATCCGGGACGCGAAATTCATCGGCCTGGACAACTATCTGGCGGCGCTCCGGGACCCCAGCTTCCTGCACTCGTTCTGGTACACGGCCCTGTTCGCGGTGGTCAGTCTGGTCATCATCAACGTGCTGGCCTTCGCCGTGGCCTACGCCCTGACCCAGGGCATCCGTGGGAGCAACCTCTTCCGCACGGTTTTCTTCATGCCGAACCTGATCGGCGGCATCGTGCTGGGCTACATCTGGAGCATGATTTTTGACGGCATTCTGTCCCAGTTCGGCACCTCCATCCTGCTGGAGACCCGCTTCGGCTTCTGGGGCCTCATCATCCTGATGTGCTGGCAGCAGATCGGCTACATGATGATCATCTACATCGCCGGGCTCCAGTCCGTGCCCGACGACATCCTGGAGGCCGCCAAGATCGACGGGGCCAGCCGGAGCCAGACCCTGTTCCGGGTGGTCATCCCCAACGTCATGCCCTCCATCACCATCTGCACCTTCCTGGGCCTGACCAACGGCTTTAAGCTCTTCGACCAGAACCTGGCCCTGACCGGCGGCCAGCCCTTCATCATGCAGGCCGACGGCTCCGCCATCAAGACCACGGAGATGCTGGCCCTGAACATCTACAACACCTTCTACGGCCAGGGCACCGCCTCCCAGGGCACCGCCCAGGCCAAGGCCGTGCTGTTCTTCATCCTGGTGGCGGGGCTGGGTCTGATGCAGCTGGCATACACCAGAAAGCGGGAGGTGCAGCAGTGATGAACAAGCAGCAGACCCTCACCTCCGAGCGCCGCCGGAAGACCGTCCTCAGCGTCGTGCTGGCCGTGATCTGCGTGATCTATGTGCTGCCGGTGCTGACGGTGCTGGTCAACTCCTTCAAGCTCAACACCTACGTCAAGACCGAGACCTTCGCCCTGCCCACGGCGGAGAGCAGCGCGGGCTTCGCCAACTTCGTCAAGGGCATGACCTTCGGCAACTATCCCTTCTGGAAGAGCGCGGTCTACTCCGTGGTCATCACCGTGCTCTCCACCACGCTGATTTTGCTCTTCACCTCCATGGCCGCCTGGTACATCTCCCGGGTGAACTCCCGCTTCTGCCGGGGTTTCTATTACCTCTGCGTCTTCTCCATGGTGGTGCCCTTCCAGATGGTGATGTTCACCCTCTCCAAGACGGCGGACAGCCTCCGCCTGAACACCCCCTGGACCATCCCCATCGTCTATCTGGGCTTCGGCGCGGGCCTGGCGATCTTCATGTTCGCGGGCTTCGTCAAAAGCATCCCCCTGGAGATCGAGGAAGCCGCCGCCATCGACGGCTGCGGCCCCCTGCGCACCTACTTCTCCGTGGTGCTGCCGATGATGCGCCCGACGATGATCTCCGTGGGCATCCTGGAGATCATGTGGATCTGGAACGACTACCTGCTCCCGGTCCTGGTGCTGGACATCAACGAATACCGCACCATCCCCATCCACATCCAGTATCTGAAAGGCAGCTACGGCACCGTGGACCTGGGCGCGACCATGGCCCTGATTTTGCTCAGCATCATCCCGATGATCGTGTTCTATCTGCTCTGCCAGAAGCACATCATCAAAGGCGTAGCCGCCGGGGCGGTCAAGGGCTGATTTCTCCCTTGCCAAGGCCCGGAACCGATGCTACAATGAAAAAAACCGCGCCGGGCATCAACGCCCGGCGCGAACCGAAAGGGGACACGTTTCCATGCATCAATCCGTCCGCAAGCTGACGCTTTCCGCCATGTTCCTGGCTCTGGGGCTGGTGCTGCCCTTCCTCACCGGGCAGATCAAAGAGATCGGCAGTATGCTTTTGCCCATGCACATCCCGGTGCTGCTCTGCGGC
>JAFYIF010000006.1 GCA_017538775.1 Oscillospiraceae bacterium
CGATGGGGTTGAAGTAGCGCAGCAGCACCACGCGCAATTCGCTGTCGGCGGCCGCGGCGTCCCGCAGGATCTGCTCGATCATGTGCTTGGTCCAGCCGTAGGGGTTCGTGCAGCCGCCGGTGGGCATGGTCTCCACATAGGGCACCGGGTTTTCCGTGCCATAGACCGTGGCGGAGGAGCTGAAGATCAGGGTCTTGCAGCCGAATTCGGCCATGGTCTCCAGCAAAGTGAGGCTGGTATCCAGGTTGTTCCGGTAATAGCGCAAAGGCTGCTGGACGCTCTCGCCCACGGCCTTGTAGCCTGCGAAGTGGATGACGGCGGAGATGTCCTGCTCCGCGAAGACCCGCCGCAGCGCGGCCTTGTCCGCCACGTCCACCGGATAGAAGACCGGGACAGTGCCGGAGATCCGGCCCAGCCGCTCGATGACCCGCGCTTCGCTGTTGCTCAGGTCGTCGGCGATGACGACGCTGCGCCCGGCGGCCTGTAGCGCCGCGGCTGTGTGGGAGCCGATGTAGCCCGCGCCCCCGGTCAGAAGTATGCTGCCCATGTTGTATGTCCTCCCCTTGTTGAGATGCTTGTTGGTCTGAATGACCCGCGCTCCGATCGGGTCTGTGAGTTTTGCTGCACGGAGGCTTTGCCTCCGCCGCTTCTCTTGTCTATTTTACCACAGTTGCGGAAAAAAAGGAAGCGTGATATGATATATATCACGCTGCTTTTGAGGGGCGTGCTTTTGAGGGGAGCGGCGGGGAAGGACTGCTCCGATTCCACGGCAATTTCTCCGGGTTTCGTGAAATTTTGAGAAAATTGCTTGACGATTTTGCAATCTTTTTATATAATATTTTATCGAACTGTTCTTGAAAGTTGGAGGTGAGCGGCCATCGACAGAAACAGATATTTGGCTGAGCTCAACATGCTGCTGAACTATATGTCCTCCTGGGACCGCCAGGCGGTCCTGAAGGACATGGCGGAACGCTTTGACGCGGCGGAGGACCCGAAGGCGCTGATGCGGGAGCTGGGGTCCCCCGTGGTGGTGGCGTCCCGGCTGGGGCGGGGCTATGTGCCCAGTCCCTCCCCCTTTGCGCCCCCGCCGGAGCCGGAACCCGAACCCGAGCCGGAGCCGGAGGAGGAAGAGGACTTCCTGCCCCTGCCGCCCCCGGAGAAGCCCAAAGCGCCGCAGGATGAAAACAGCTTCTCCTCGCTGGCGGAGCTGCTGGAAGCGGCCAGTTCCCCGGAGTTCTGGGAAGAGAACGCCTGGGGCGGGGACCCCAAGCTGGAGACCTTCCAGTTGGAGTCGGAGCCGGAGGCAGCGGAACCGGAGCAGCCGGAGCCGGAAGCGGGCACGGAGCCGCAGGAGCCGAGCGAAGCCGGAGAACCGGAGGCGGAGCGCTGGACATGGGACCCGGAGGCGCTGGAACTGGTGCCCGCCGCCCCGACGCAGGAAACGGAAGCAGTTGCGGAGCCGGAAGCGACAGCGGAGCCGGAAGCGGAGCCGGAGAAACAGGGTTGGACCTGGAGCTGGGGCGACGCGCAAAGCGGAAGCGTACCTTCGGAAACGGAGCCGGAAGCGCCGGAGACGCAGCCGGAGCGCGTGGATGGGGAAGTGCCCCCGCAGCCGGAGGAGGCGACGGAAGCCGCCGTGCAGCCGGAGCAGCCCATGCCGGAGCCGGAGACGGCTGCAAACCCGGAAGCGGAAGTGCCCGCAGCGTCGGAGGCGGAAGGGTCCGCTGCGCCGGAGCCGGAACAGCCCACCGCGCCGGAGCCGGAACAGCCCGCGGGATCTGAGCCGGAACAGCCTTCTGCCTTTGAGCCGGAGCGGATCGCTTCGGAGCCTGAACCGGGCGGTTTCCCCGCGTCTGCCGCGCTCCCACAGGAGCCGGAAGCGGAGCTGGACGCAGAGCTGGAACCGGACGCAGAACCGGAATCGCAGCCTCGGAAGCGGCTCCCGGAGGGCGGGATGCGGCAGTTTCTGCTGCGCTGCCTGGTGCCGGGGCTGCCCACGGTGCTCGGCATCCTCGCCCTGGGTCTGCCGGTGCTGGGCCTGGGCGTGTTCGGCGTGCTGTATCTGCTGCGCCTGGGCAGCGAGGGCTTCTACCTCTACCGATTGTGGAGCGACAGACTGCTGCTGATCGGCGCGGAGCTGCCGGTGCTGGCCGTGTGCGTGGTGCTGATCTGGCTGGGGCTGTGGATCATCCTCCGCCTGTTGGGCTGCTGGAGCTGCCGGAAGCTTTGCCCCTGGTGGAGACGCTGGATCGTGGGACAGGAGGATTGTACGCATGGATAAGGTGGATTTGGTCTGGAAGCTGGTGCTTGCGCTGGCCGTCGCCATTGTCGTCATCGGCGCGCTGCTGATCGGCACGTCCTTCATCACCGGCGCCAGCACGGAGCGGGTGATGACCGGCCTGGGCGGAGCCGAGGGCCTGCGCGAAGTGGCCCGGAACCTTTGGCAGGAACTGTTCCCGTGAAATAGAGCATCGCAAAAAAGACAGCGGCAAAGCGTCCGCTGTCTTTTTTTGCTGCGCAGGGGGAGAGAAGAAGGAGGAGCCTTTTGCAAGGCCCCTCCTTTTCAAAAATGCGATGGGGTTCGCTGTGCCTGTGTCGTGCGGATCACTCCAGCACGAAGCACATATACACGGTGCGGGTCTTGCCGCCCAGGCTGTACTCCACCGGGATCTCGCTGCCCTCGGCGAAGTCGGCGGGCTTCAGCTCGGCCAGGCCGGGCGTCTTGAAGATGTTGGCCAGCGCGGTCATGGCGTCGGAGCCGTCGGCAGCGCCGGTAAAGGCGGCCAGCGCGGTCTTGTCGATGGTGGCGGCGTTGTTGACCTTGATGGAGACGCCGTCGGGAAGCCGCTTCATCAGATTCTGGATTCTGGAGATCAGGCTGGACATCTGATCGGCGGCGCCCTGAACGAAACC
>JAFYIF010000007.1 GCA_017538775.1 Oscillospiraceae bacterium
CCGTCCGCAATATCTATCTGGCTGGAAAGATACTCGGATATTTCGTAACCGTAGCAATTTCTTTTCTTCAGCAGAGACAGGACACACAATTCCAGTACGCCTTTCTTATACTGTGCGTTCATGTAGCATTTCCTCCTTCCGTTTGTATAAATCGTTATCTACTATTAGACTATATCAAATAGTTGGCGGTTTGTCAACCACTTTTTTAAATGACTCTATAGCAGTCGATCGACCGCTCCGAAGCCCGATTTCACAGTTATTTGCCCGATTTTTGCCCTAAATGCAAGAAGAAACCTCTTTTGCCTTGGTAGACAAAAGAGGTTTCTTTGATGGTGGGAGAGGGTGGATTCGAACCACCGAAGTCACTGACAACAGATTTACAGTCTGCCCCCTTTGGCCACTCGGGAACTCTCCCATATTCAATTGGAGCTGGTAGACGGACTCGAACCCCCGACCTGCTGATTACAAATCAGCTGCTCTACCAACTGAGCTATACCAGCATGGACGGCTTGAATTGCCAGCTTTGTTATCATAGCAGACGAAGTCGGGTTTGTCAACAATATTTTTCCCCTTCGTCAAAAATTCACAAAAAAGCCATGGACAAGGGGCGGGGAACAGGGTATGATAGGGGAAACCTGGCAGGGGAGTGGTGGTATGAAAGCTTTGCTGCGTGCGGTGGACCGCTTTTGCGGGCGGCATCCCCGCTTTGGCATCCCGAATCTGATGCTCTATGTGGTCATCGCCAACGGCATCGTCTGGCTGTTTCAGATGATGGACAGCTCCGGGGCGTTGACGGCGGCGCTGGTCTTTTCGCCCTATCACATCCTGCGGGGGGAGGTCTGGCGGCTTTTCACCTTCGCCATGTTGCCCTTCGGCGGGGGCTTTCTGGTCCTTATCACCTTTTACTTTTACTATTTCATTGGCCGCACCATCGAGCGGGAGTGGGGGAGCGGCAAGTTCACGCTCTACTTCCTCTCCGGCCTGCTGCTGACGGCGGTCTACGGCTTCGCGGTCTATCTGATCCAGTCGGCGGGGCTGGAGGAGGCCTGGAAGGAGATGGTGAGCCTGGTCATCGCCTCGCAGATGGGGGCTTACTATATTTATCTCAGCATGTTCTTCACCTTCGCCCTGCTGTACCCGGACATGCAGGTGCTGCTGTTTTTCGTGATCCCGGTGAAGATGAAGTGGCTGGGGCTGCTGGACCTGGGCTTCTTCCTCTATGAGGTGGTGACGACGCCCTTCCCCTACGACCTGCTGCCGGTGGTGGCGGTGCTGAACTGCCTGGTTTTCTGCTGGGACGCCCTGTCGGAGCTGGCGCGGAAACTCTTTTCCCGCCCCAGCGGGGAGGCGGTGCAGTTCCGCACGGAGGTGCGCCGGATGCAGCAGGAGGAGCGGAGCCGGAATTACACCCGCCGCTGTGAGGTCTGCGGGCGCACGGACGCGGACTATCCGGAACTGGAGTTCCGCTACTGCTCCCGCTGCCGGGGCTATCACTGCTACTGCATCGACCACATCAACGCCCACCGCCATGTGACGGACTGAGCGGCGGGGCGTTTGCAACTAAGTTACAACATCAGGCTATGCTTTCCGCATCAAGATGGGAAACACCAGGAAATGAGGTTGATAAGCCATGCGGATCATCGAGTTTTCCGATACCTTTTACCCGATCATGGACGGGGTGGGCAACGTGGTCTTCCAGTATGCCACGCACCTGGGCTGGAAGGGCCATGAGTGCTATGTGGTGGCGCCGGAGACGGACACGGGCTGGCGCGGGGCCTGGCCCTTCGAGCTGGTGGACTACCGGGGGATGCGCCTTCCCAAGCTCAAGAGCTATGAGGCCGGGGTGCCCCGGATGGACCTGCACTATGCCCGCCGGATGGAGATGATCCAGGCGGACATCGTCCACGCCCACAGCCCCTTCCTCTCCGGTCGGGAGGCGCTGACCTACGCCCGGAAGCGGGACGTGCCGGTGGTGGCCAGCTTTCACAGCAAATATTACGACGACTTCCTCCAGATCACCGGCAATGAGAAGCTGGCGAAGCTGGGCACCCAGCGGGTGGTCAACTTCTACGAGCAGTGCGACGAGGTCTGGGCGGTGAGCGAATCCTCCGCGGAGACCCTGCGCTCCTACGGCTACAAGGGCCCCCTGCGGGTGATGACCAACGGGATGGACATTCCGGAGCCGGAGCCGGAGGCGGTGGCGGAGATCACGGAGCGCTACGGCCTGGGCACGCTGCCGGTGCTGCTCTTCGTGGGCCAGATGAACTGGAAGAAGAATCTGGACTGCGTGCTGGAGGCTGCGGCGGGGATGGAGCGGGACTTCCGCCTGGTCTTCGCCGGACAGGGCCCCCACGAGAAGGAGATCCGCCGCCTGGCCAAGCAGCTGGGCCTGGAGGAGCGCACGGTCTTCACCGGGCACCTGACCGACCGGCGGCTGCTGAACGCCCTTTACGCCCGGGCGGACCTGTTCCTCTTCCCCTCCCTCTACGACAACGCCCCGATGGTGCTGCGGGAGGCCGCCGCCGCGGGCACCCCCGCCGTGGTGGTGCGGGGCAGCTCCTCCGCCGAGGTGGTGCGCGACCGGGTGAACGGCTATCACTGCGAGAACGACCCGGCGGACCTGCGGCAGGTGGTGGAGGCGGCGCTGTCCGACCCGGCGGCCCTGGCCGCGGCGGGGGCGAAGGCGAAGGAGACCATCCCCGTGCCCTGGGACCGGCTCATCGACCAGGTGGTGGACCGCTACGCCGAGCTGGTGCAGCTCCACCGCAGCGCCCCGCAAGAGTGAAATTTGCAAAACCGCGCCCGCCCCGGGGCGCGGTTTTGGCGTTCGCGGGCGGCTGTTTTCGACAAA
>JAFYIF010000095.1 GCA_017538775.1 Oscillospiraceae bacterium
GCACGTCTTCCCCTATTCCGAGCGCCCCGGCACCCGGGCCGCCGCCATGCCGGAGCAGCTGCCGAAGGCCGTCCGGGCTGAGCGCGCCCGGCGGGCCCAGGCCCTGGCCGACGCGCTGGAGCGGCGCTATCTGCAAAGCCAGATAGGGCGCACCCTCGCGGTGCTCTTCGAGACGGAAAAGGACGGACTCTGGCAGGGCCACAGCGAGAACTACTGCCTGGTCCGGGCGGAGGGAGCGGATATGCATGGAATTATGCGAAACGTCAAAATTCTGGGCCTGGAGGGGCAAAACTTAGTAGGCTTAGCGCTTTGACTTTTCCTGCTGTTCCCTATATACTAACTCCATAAACCCGTCGTACAAATCGACCAAACTTGATCGGGAGGTTTTGTAAACCATGTCCAGAGAGACCACCTATAATTTCGCCGCCGGTCCTTCCGCTCTGCCCCAGGAGGTGCTGGAGCAGGCTGCCAGAGAGCTGGTGGATTATCACGGCACCGGGATGAGCGTGATGGAGATGAGCCACCGCTCCGCCGTATACCAGGAGATCTTCAACGCCGTCAAGGCGGATATGAAGCGCGCACTGAACGTGCCCGATACCCATGAGGTGCTGTTCCTCCAGGGCGGCGCTTCCCTCCAGTTCTCCATGATCCCTCTGAACCTGATGGGGGAGTGGGGCAACGCCGACTACGCCGTGACCGGCAACTTCGCCAAGATCGCCGCGAAGGAGGCGGGCAAATTTGGCCGCGTGAACATCGCGGCGGACACCTCCGACTGCAACCACACCCGCATCCCCGAGCAGTCCGAGCTGCAGCTCCAGCCGGACGCGAAGTATTTCTACTACTGCGCCAACAACACGATCTACGGCACCGAGTGGCACTATGTCCCGGAGACGGGCGGCGTCACCCTGGTCAGCGACATGAGCTCCGACATCCTGACCCAGCCCCTGGACGTGAGCCGCTTCGGCATCATCTTCGCCGGGGCCCAGAAGAACCTGGCCCCCGCCGGTCTCACGGTGGTCATCATCCGGAAGGACCTGGCCGGGACCGAGCTGCCCAACACCCCCCTGATGCTCAGCTATGAGCGCATGATCGAGAAGGACTCCATGTACAATACGCCCCCCTGCTACAACATCTACATGCTGGGCCTGATGCTCAAGTGGGTGGAGAAAAACGGCGGCGTGGAGGGCATGGACGCCCTCAAGCGCGAGCGCAGCGCCCTGCTCTATGACTATCTGGACGAGAGCCGCCTCTTCCGCGGCTGCGCGGAGCGGGACGCCCGCAGCTTCATGAACGTCACCTTCACCACCGGCGACAAGGACATCGACGCGGACTTCTGCAAGGCCGCCGCCGCCGCCGGTTTCCTGAACGTCAAGGGCCACCGCCTGGTGGGCGGCTGCCGCGCCAGCATCTACAATGCCCAGCCCATCCCCGCCGTCAAGGCCCTGGTGGAGTTTATGAAGGATTACGAGGGAAAGCGCCATGTATGAGATCAAAACGCTGAACAACATCGCCCAGCAGGGTCTGGACCAGCTGGCCGAGAACGGCCTGGTCCTGAACGTCAACGCGGAAAACCCGGACGGCCTGCTGGTGCGTTCGGCAAAGCTCCACGACTGGGAGTTCGGCGACCGCCTGGCCGCCATCGCCCGGGCCGGGGTGGGCACCGACAACGTGCCCGTGGCCCGCTGCACCGAGAGCGGCATCGCCGTGTTCAACTCCGCCGGGGCCAACGCCGAGGCGGTGAAGGAGCTGGCCATCTGCGCCCTGTTCCTGGCCTCCCGGGACATCGTGGGCGGCATCCGCTGGGCCGAGGGGCTCCACAGCGACAACGTGGCCGCCGAAGTGGAAAAGGGCAAGAGCGCCTTCGTCGGCCCGGAGATCAACGGCAAGACCCTGGGCATCATCGGCCTGGGTTCCATCGGTGCCCTGGTGGCCAACGCCGCCACGCATCTGGGCATGAACGTCTGGGGCTATGACCCCTATATGTCCGTGGACTCCGCCTGGCGTCTGCGCGCCGTGGTGCAGCACGCCCGGGACCTGGACACCATCTACCGCCAGGCCGACTATCTGCTGGTGCAGGTCACCAGCACCCCGGAGACCCGGGGCATGATCAACGCCGCCGCCATCGCCAAAATGAAGCCCGGCGTCCGCATCATCAACATCGCCCGGGGCGAGCTGGTGGACAACGACGCCATCCGTTCCGCCCTCAGCGTGGGCAAGGTGGCCCGCTATGTCACCGACTTCCCCTGCAACGCCCTCCAGGGCGTCAAGGGCGTGGTCTCCATCCCCCATCTGGGCGCCAGCACCCCGGAGAGCGAGGAGAAGTGCGCGGTCATGGCCGCCCAGGAGCTGGCCGACTACCTCCACAACGGCAACACCAAGAACTCCGTCAACCTGCCGGACGTGTGGCTGGCCCGCAACGGCGTCCAGCGCCTGTGCGTCATCCACCGCAACGTCCCCAAGATGCTGAACCGCATCCTGGACCTGGTGGCCGGGGACAACATCAACGTGGAACACATGATCAACAAGGCCCGGGGCGACGTGGCCTACACCGTCCTGGACCTGAGCGAGCGCCTGTCCGAGGGCATCGTGCAGCACATCCGGGAAATGAAGGATGTCATGCGCGTCCGCCTGCTGGACGCGGCGGAGTGAGCGCACGACATTCTGCGCCATCCAAAGAGACGATATCAAAATCCCCCGCAGCTTTGTAGCTGCGGGGGTTTCGCATCATTCCGTTTTCTCCCCAGAGGCCGCGGGCAAAAAGTCCTCCTTCGTCAGCAGCATCAGCGCCTCCCGGTCCGGCTTTTCATCCAGGGCGGCCAGGCGGTCGGCCTGCCGCACGATGACATCCTCAAAAGTGTTGCGCACGTCGCGGCCGTTGCCGAAATTCTCGTCCCGGTTGGCGTACAGGTCCCGGAAGTATTCCGCCGCCGCCTCCCGCGCCTCGTCGCTGAGGACATAGCCGCCCTGCTTCACCTTCATCTCGAAGATCGCCAGGAGCTGCTCCCCGTCGTAGTCGTCGAAGTAGAAGTACTTGTTGAAGCGGGACTGAAGCCCGGGGTTGGAGTTGATGAAGCCCTCCATCAGCTCCGTGTAGCCCGCCACGATCACCACCAGGTCGTCCCGGTGGTCCTCCATGGCCTTCAGGATCGTGTCGATGGCCTCGTGTCCGAAGTCGTTTGGCCCGCCGGTGGAGAGGGCGTAGGCCTCGTCGATGAACAGCACGCCGCCCATGGCCGACTGGATGACCTCCTGGGTCTTGAGGGCGGTCTGCCCCACGAAGCCCGCCACCAGGCCGCTGCGGTCCACCTCCACCAGTTGCCCCCGGCTCAGGACCCCGATGGCCGCGTAGAGCCCCGCCAAAATGCGGGCCACCGTGGTTTTGCCGGTGCCCGGGTTGCCCAGGAAGACCAGGTGCAGACTCAGCTCCGGACAGGGCAGCTCCGCCTCCTGCCGCAATTTGCGGATCTTGATGAGGTTCATCAGGCTTTTGACATCCTTCTTGATGTCCTCCAGCCCCACCAGTTCCTCCAGCTGGGCCATCAGCGCGTCAAAGTCCGGCTTCTCCGCCGTCTCCCCGGCGGCCTTCTGCGCCTGGGCCGCGCCCTGGGACGCTCCGGCGGCGGAGACCGGGTGCTTTTCCGCAAAACCGGGCTCGGCGGTGGTGACGTAGTCGGCGGGCCGGAGGCCGGGTTTGCCCTTCTTGACGCCGGTGGAGTCGCAGATCGCGCCGAGCTTGTCCCCGGCGGCGGTGATGTACTCCGCCTCGGCGTAGCTCACCTCGTCGTCCACGGCGGCCAGGCTGAGCAGGATGTTGGTCAGCATCCGGATGAAGACCCGGGAGCAGTCCGTGCCGCGCTGCCGGTCGGTCTCCGCCAGGGTCCAGAAAAAGAGCGGCGGCAGGAAGTCCCCGGGCTCGCAGATCTTCCCGGTCAGCTCCCAGAGCAGCCATTTGGGCATGAGGTTCCCTTTGGAATAGATCTGGTTGGCGGCGTCGCAGTGGGCCTGACCGACGGCCCCGCCCCGGCTCCAGAGCTGCAGCGCGCAGTCGGTGACGAATTGATCCAGCTCGCCGGACAGACCGCGCCCCGCGGTTTTGTAAAAGGCCTCCGTGTTGGCGACATAGGTTTTGTGCAGCTCTTCCGGGGAGCGCTTCCAATTGCTGGGCATGGTGGATTCCCTCCAATTTAAGATGATAGAATATCTTGCTTCACGTTCCGCCTCACCCGCACGGTGCGGGTGCTGCGGGCCAGGTACAGGGGGGCGCAGAGGAACAGCAGCAGCCCCACCAGCATAAGCCCGTAGGCCAGGACGTATTCGTCCCCGTGGCGCTGGACGAACCACTCCATCAGCCCGGCCAGCCCCAGCCCCAGCAGGGCCAGGAGCCAGAGGGCGGGGTGATACCAGTGAAAGCCGTGGACGCGGATGCTGCGGACGCTGTACAGAGCGGTGACGCCCAGCAGCGCCGCGCCGCAGGCGATCTGCACCAGGCTGACAAAGCCGTTGCTGCGCAGAAACAGCGCGTCATAGCGGGTGGAGTCCAGCAGGACCTGCCCGCAGCCGTAGAGCAGCAGGAAGAGACAGAACTGGTTCCCGCTGCGCCAGCTCCGCCGCTGTTCCTGCATCCGCCCGGGGAACAGCGTGCGCAGCAGCAGGATGAGGAACACGACGGCGGCCCAGATGCTTTGCGCGGCGAAGGTGGCAAAGCGCCACTCCGTCAGGCCCCCCGCGTTGGTGACGGCCACGGAGAAGGGGAGGCGCTGGAGCGCCTCGGCTTCCAGGATCATCTTCCCCCGGTCGGCGCTTGTGAACAGCTCCGCCCAGCGCCCCAGGGCGATGCCGAAGGCGGCGGCGGGGGAGAGCGCGTCCAGCAGGCTGGGCAGCTCGTCCGTCAGACGCAGCAGCCGCACAAGCCCCAGACTGAGCAAAGTCCCGAGAAAGACCCCCAGGAGGGCGTAGCCGCCCCCGCTCAGGTCCGCCAGGGCCGCGCCCAGGGAGGCGTAGCGCTCATAGCTGCAATACCAGTGGATACCCCTGGCGCAGAGGACGCTCAGCGCCAGGGCAAAGGGCAGGGCGATGAGCAGCGGGGCCAGGGGCTTTCGCTGCCAGAGCCGGAAGGCAACTGCCATGAAAATGGCAGCCAGCGCCGCCAGCGCCCAGAGGACGGAGCGCCAGTAGACGAACTGTCCCTGCCAGAACAAAGCCACCTCAGCCATGACCGGCCTCCCCTCCCGCCCCGGACCACTCCGCTTCCGGAATGGCGGTGGCGCAGTAGATGATGTCGCTGACGGCCCGCTCCGTGCCCCAGTCCACGTGGTTGAACACCGTGCCGCCGAAGAGCATCGTGCTGGTCTGCCCGCCGTCCAGACAGTAGGCCATGGGCACGCCCCGGGCCAGCAGCGCGTCGGTGAGGCTGCGGATGGTGCCCACCCCGGCGTAGGGGCCTTCAAAGTTCACGGTGACGAAGAGATAGTGGCAAGGCCCCAGCTGGCAGACGCAGGCGCGGGAATAGCTCTTGTCCACCTCGCCCACCGGATAGCGCTCCGGGCACACGTCCACGCCGTTCTCGATGAGGACCGGCCCGAAGGCCAGGGAAAAGAGGATGTCGTTTTCCTCCAGATAGCCGCGCACTTCCTCCGCCGTGGTCTGCGCCCCGGCGCGGACGAAGTGGAAGTCCCCCCCGGCGTCCACATAGCAGGTGTCCAGCCGCCCGTCGTCCATGCGGTACAGGCGGCGGTTGTAGACCACCGTGCCCATGGAGCGGAATTTGTAAAAGTCTCCGTTCATCGCGCAGACCGCCTGGACCGTCCCAGCCAGCTGGGAGGGGGGGTACTGAATGGGACTGGCGAAGCTGTTGTCCGCCAGATAGCGGCGGAACTGGCTGGGATGGGCCACCTTCACCTCGGTGAAGGTATAGGCGGCGTCGGCGCCCACCACCTCTTTCCAGGCGAAGGCGACGATGCTCTCGTCCCGGTACCAGCGCACCGGCGTCCCGGGCATCCGTTCCAGTTCCGGCTGCCACAGCAGCGTCTCGCCGTCCAGCAGCCGCTCCGCCGCCGCCAGGATGGGCTGTGTGTCCGCCCCGTTCCAGGACAGGCCGTAACCCGCCGGATTCGGTTTCGGGGCCACCACCGTGTCTTCGCTGAGGGCGTAGACCTTGCGGATCGTCACCGGGAACTGGGGCAGCCGGGCCAGCGCGTCGGCCAGCCGGTTGTTCAGCTGCCGTTCAAAGGCCGCCACAGGCGCACTTACGCTGCTCCGCCCTGCCGCCGCGCCGCCCCCGGCCCCCACATACCGGACCAGAACGAACAGCAGGGGCAGACAGAGCAGCACGCAGAGGACCGCCGCCACGTGGACGGCGCGTTTGCCGCGTTTCATTCCGCTCCGCCCCCTCTCAGCCCGCCGCGCCGCCGGTCAAAGCCCCCAGCAGCGCGCTGTCGGCGACGATGCGCCACTGACCCCGGTCCAGCTCCAGGCGCACGGTGAGTTCCCGGTATACCGTGCAGTCCCCCGGGTCCGCCGCCGCCTCCGCCGCGGCCTCCAGCAGGGCGCGGTCCAGCAGCTCCGGGCGGTAAGCGCCGTCTGCGGTGTAGATTTCTTCCTCGGTGTCGGCGGCTTCCACGGCGGCGGCCAGCCGGGTCTCCACCCCGGTACCGATGCGCGCCGTGAGCGCGTCGGCGTCGAGGCAGCGGACGCGCACCGTTTTGCACAGCAGCGCCCCCTCCAGCGCGTTCCCCGGCAGCACTGCAAAGTCCCAAACCGCCTTCTCCGCCTCCCACAGCAGCGCCGCCACCGGGTCCGTCGGCACGTCCTCCAGCCCCAGGGAGCCGCCCCCGGACAGGCAGAGGGAGGCGGCGGGCAAGTCCCGCTGCTTCAGTGCGGAGAAAAACCGTTCCAGCAGCGCCGTAGGCTCCCCGTCTGGGATCTCCGGCGCGCCGGTCCCGGCTGCGCGGATGGCCAGCCCGGCCAGCGCCGCCATACCCAGCGCCAGCAGGAAAAACAGCAGCGCAAGCAGTCGTTTTGTAGCTTTCATCGCATTTGTCCCCTCAGTTCTTCAGCGGTCCCACCGGGACCAGCGCCGCCCCGGGTTCATAGTCCACGTCGTCCCAGCTGCGGAAGGCCAGGACGTGCTGCCAGTTGGTGAAGGCCCGGCGGATCTCCACATTCCGCTCCGTCATCCGCCAGCCGTCGGAGGTGGAGGACACCAGGGAGGGGAAGAAGAGGAAGGTGGTCTCCGGCCGCGCCGCCTGCGCCGACGCCCGCTGCGCGTCGGTGAGCGGGTCCCCGGGGAACCAGCCCATTTGCAGCCGCGGCATCTGCTCCACAAAGGAGATGTCCCGCAGCCCGCCGCAGTAGCCCACGCAGAGGTCCACCATCTCAGTCAGATGGGACAGCGCCGTGAAGTCGCTGATCCAGTCGGCCATGAACAGCTCCATGTATTCCAGCTTTGTCAGCTGCGCCAGGGGGCTGAGGTCCGCAATCTGTCCGTTGTCCCCGATAATCAATACCTTCAGCTCCGTCAGCCCGGCCAGGGGGTTCAGGTCCCGCAGGGCGTTGTGCCCCAGGTCCAGGGCCACCAGATGTCTGCAATAGCGCAGCAGCGGGGCCAGGTCCTCGTCGGTGTAGCGGTAAGTGGGCGGCCAGCTCTGGAGCGTGGAGAAGCAGCTGATGTCGCTGCGCACGGTCCAGCGGCGGCCAAAGCGCACGATCCAGATCAGGTCCAGCTCCGGATAGCGGTCGGCGATGGGCATCGTGGCGGCGTTGCCGAAGTCCAGGGCCGTGATGTCCAGCCGCCGCAGCCGCGGCAGCCAGTCCAGCTTTTCCAGCAGTTCCTCCGCCGTGACGCTGCTCTCCGGTCCCAGCGTCAGCTCCGTCTCCCGGCTGCTGACCTGCAGCGCGCCCAAAGGCACGCTGTACTCCACGTCGCAGTCCGGCAGCGCCCGCTGCAACGCAGCCAGGCGCGCACAGTCCGAAAAGGCCGTGCCATCCACATGGCGCAGCTCCGGGTGCGCCGCCGCCAGCTCACCCAGGCTCTCCGCGTCGGAATCCGTGAGCGACAGTTCATAGACCGGCTCCGGCGTGGGTTCCGGCGTGGGCTCCGGCGTGGGCTCCGGGGTCGGCTCCGGCGTGGGTGCCGCCGTCTCCTCTGTCTGGACAGTTTCGGCCTCCGCCGGCTCCGACCGCCACAGGGTTCGGTAGGCGGACCACAGCACCCCCAGCAGCGCCAGCCCCATCACGGCGGCGGCCACAGCCCGCGCCGGACGCCGCTTGCCAAGCAGCGCCGCCGCCAGCAGACCCAGCAGGGCAGCAATGGCGGCATAGTGGAGCCGTTTCCGGTTCACAAGCGCTGTCCGGGCCGCCTCCGCCTCCGCCGCTTCTCGCTCCGCCTCCGCGGTCTGCCGGGCTACGGCGTGGGCTGCCGCCTGCCGGGCCGCCAGGGCCTCCGCTCGGAAGCGTGCCTCGGCCTCCTGCCGGGCCGTCTCCTCCGCTTCGCCCCGAACCCGGCGCTCCAGCTCCAAGCGCTCGGCCTCTTCCAGATGCCGGGCGTGCCAGTATTCGCTGTAGTCGCACATCAGCACGCAGTAGTCCGCCAGGGCCTCGACCCCGCCGTTCACCGCATCGGTCAGCATCACCAGCAAAATCGGCTCATGGGTCCAGACGATGCCGATGTCGTTGCAGGCCCGGAAACCCAGGTCCGCGTAGTAGCCGTATTTGTGGGCGATGGGGAAGCGGCGCTCTTTCTGCCGGAAATAACTGTCCGGCTGGGCCAGAAGCATGTGGTCCAGCACCTCCGGAAAGCGCTCCGGCGCTTCATAGAGCAGCTGCAGGGCATAGGCCAGCTGCCGGGGCGTGAAGGCGTTTTCCAGGTTGTGGACCGGGTCCAGCTCCTCCCCCGGCGGGCAGAGGTAGGGCGTCATGGCCGCCTTGTACTGGGTGTAGTTCCCCAGCGCTTCGATGAGCTGTTCCCCCTGGCTGTTGTCGGAATTGCGCAGGGTGTTGAACTGGATGCTGCGCAAGGGCACGCCCCCCACCGGCTCGTCCAGCGTCATCTCCCCCCGGCTCACTTTGTCCGCGAAAACCAGGTTGATGGGCACCTTGTAAGTGCTGGCGGCGGTGAAGTAGGCGTCGGCGTTCCAGCCCCGGGCCTCCCCGGTGACGGTATTATAATAGTACAGCCCCACCCGGCTCCCGTCCAGGCCGTGCTCCCGCAAAAACCCGGCGATCAGTTCCTCCCAGGCAAGGCCGTAAAACCGCGGGTCCTCCGCCGGGTAAGCCGCCGGGTCAAAAGGCGCTTCTGCAGCCTGCGCCGGAAATGCGGCGAACAGGCCCAGCAGCAGCAAAAACAGCACAAAGCGACAGCGCCGGAGCCAGGGCTTCATGGGCGTTTTCCTCCGAATGCACAGGAATACCTCTATTATACCGATGTTTCGTCAAAATGGAAGAGCGAAAACAAGAAATTAAGGGGCCGTTCCGTCCCCCTGTCATTGCGAACCAGTCCGCAGACTGGTGTGGCAATCCCCCGGACAGACGCCACCGCC
>JAFYIF010000096.1 GCA_017538775.1 Oscillospiraceae bacterium
GTGCGCCTCCGGGCTACGTAGGCTACGATGAGGGCGGACAGCTGACCGAAGCAGTGCGCCGTAAGCCCTACTCCGTGGTGTTGTTCGACGAAGTGGAAAAAGCGCATCCCGACGTGTTCAACGTACTGCTGCAGGTCCTCGACGACGGCCGGATCACCGACAGCCAGGGGCGGACCGTGGACTTCAAGAACACCATCCTGATCCTCACCAGCAACCTGGGCAGCCAGTTCCTGCTGGACGGCATCGACAGAAAGGGCGAGATCCGGGAGGAGGCCCGGAACCGGGTGAACGAGCTGCTGAAGCGCTCCTTCCGCCCGGAGTTCCTGAACCGCCTGGACGAGATCGTGTTCTACAAGCCCCTGACCAAGGAGAACATCACCCACATCATCGACCTGCTGCTGGAGGACCTGAACCGCCGCCTGGCGGACAAGCAGCTCCATGTGGTCCTGACCGACGCGGCTAGAAGCTTCATCATCGACAATGCCTACGACCCGGTCTACGGCGCCCGCCCCCTGCGCCGCTTCGTGCAGCACAGCGTGGAGACCCTGATCGGCCGCCGGATCATCGCCGACCAGGTCCAGCCCGGCAGCACCCTCACCGTGGACTGCGCGGACGGGGCGCTCCAAGTGAAATAAGACGGTATGATATTCTGCCCTCCCACGCGGAAACGCGATGGGAGGGCAGGTTTTTTTCGGTGTTTCGACCATAATTATGGAAAGATTATTCCCGCCGACCCATTGCCTCCCGCGAAAAAGCGTGATAAACTGTGGAAAAAAGAGAGAGGGGGCGCGTGCCATGTCGGAACCGATCCGCGTCTTTCTGGTTGACACCTCCCGGGACTATACCTTTCTGATGCGGGAAGCGCTGGGCCGCGAGCCGGATCTGCTGATGACGGATTCGGCGCGGGACGGACTGGAGGCGTATGAGAAGCTCAGCCAGAGCCGCCCGGACGTGCTGGTGACGGAGCTGGTGCTGCCGGGCATCGACGGGCTGAGTCTGCTGCGGCGGCTGAAAAGCGAGAACACCATGCCTCCTACCATCGTAGTGTCAGGGTTCTACAACGACCGGGCCTCCCAGGACCTGAGCCGTCTGGGCGTGGCGGCGTTCCTGCCCAAGCCCTGCGGCGTGGCGGAGCTGTTCAGCCGCATCCGGGAGACGGCGGAGGGCAAACTGCGCCTGAGCGGGACCGACCGCCTGATCCGCGACGCGCTGCTGGCCTACGGGGTCCCCGCCCACCTGAGCGGCTACCGCTACCTCCTCTCGGCCCTGCGGCGCACCATGGAGGACCGGAGCGTGCTGCGGGGCATCACCAAGATCCTCTACCCGGACATCGCCCGGGAGTTCTCCACCACCGGACACTGCGTGGAGCGGGCCATCCGCTCGGCGGTGGCCCGGGGCTGGGCGTCCGGCACGCCGGAGCAGCGCCGCCGCAGCTTCGGCCCCCTCTTCGAGGGCATAGACACCGCCCCCAGCAACGCCCGCTTCATCGCGGCCATGGCGGAGTATCTGCAGATCGGCTACGCCCAGCCGGAGGCCGGGGGCCGTTTCGCCGACTTCTGAGTCCAAGGGCGCAAAAAAAGAGAATCTGCCATTGCGCACCCGAGGAGGGGACGCAATGGCAGATTGTTTCAAGAAGCAGCCTCAGCCGTTTTTGCTCCGGACGACCACGTTGCCCTTGTCCTTCCAGATGCAGCCCGCCGGGACCACGCCCCGGACGCAGCTGGTGGGATAGACGCTGGCGTCCCGCCCCAGGACGGTGCCGGGGTTCAGGACGCTGTTGCAGCCCACTTCCACCCGGTCGCCCAGCATGGCCCCGACCTTCTTCCGGCCGGTCTCGATCTGTTCGCCGTCGCCGTGGATGACCACGAGCTGCTTGTCGCTCTTCACGTTGCTGGTGATGCTCCCGGCCCCCATGTGGCTGCGGAAGCCCAGGATGGAGTCGCCCACATAGTTGTAGTGGGGCACCTGCACCTTGTCGAAGAGGATGACGTTTTTCAGCTCCGTGGAGTTGCCCACCACGCAGTCGTCGCCCACCAGGGCGCTGCCCCGGATGAAGGCGCACTGGCGCACCTCGGTCCGGTGGCCGATGATGCAGGGCCCGCCGATGTAGGCGCTGGGGAAGACCTGCGCGTCTTTGGCGATCCACACGTCCGCCGCCGGGTGCTCGTATTCCTCCGGATTCAGGGTCTCGCCCAGGGAGAGGATCAGGTCCTTGATGCCCGCCAGGGCCTCCCAGGGGTAAGTGAAGCCCTTGAGATAGTCGGCGGCCAGGCTGTGGTCCAGATCGTAGAGTTCGGGGATCGTGTACATCATTTTTTCACCTCGATCAGATGTCCGCTGCGTTCCATGGCGGCGATGATGGCGTCCACCATCTCCTCGCAGACCTCGTCGCTGCCGGCCTCGCTCATGACCCGCAGCACCGGCTCCGTGCCGCTCTTGCGCAGCAGCACGCGGCCATTGTCGCCCAAGGCGGCGGTGCAGTCGTCCACGGCCTTCTGCACCTCGGGGTCGGCCATGGTGCCGTCCTTGTCGTCCACCACCACGTTTTTCAGCACCTGGGGATAGCTGGTGACGGCGGCGGCCAGCACGCTCAGGGGCAGCTGGGTCTCGATCATCACGCCCATGACCATGATGGCGGTGATGAGGCCGTCGCCGGTGTGGGCGTACTTGCGGAAGATGATGTGGCCGGACTGCTCGCCGCCGATCAGGTGGTCGTTGGCCTTCATGTTCTCATAGACATAGCGGTCGCCCACGGCGGTCTTCTCATAGGCGATGCCCGCCCGGTCCAGGGCCTTGTAGAGGCCGAAGTTGCTCATGATGGTGGTGACCACGGTGTTGCTGTAGAGCTGGCCCCGGTCCTTGAAGTGCTTGGCGCAGATGTACATGATCTTGTCGCCGTCCACCACCTCGCCGCGCTCGTCCACCGCCAGGCAGCGGTCGGCGTCGCCGTCGAAGGCAAAGCCCACGTCCAGCTTGTTTTCCTTCACATAGGCGCGCAGGCCCTCGATGTGGGTGGAGCCGCAGCCGGTGTTGATGTTCACGCCGTCGGGGGTGTCGTTGATGACGTAGGTCTTCGCGCCCAAAGCGTCGAACACCGCCCGGCCGATCATCCAGGAACTGCCGTTGGCGCAGTCCAGGCCCACCTTGTGGTTCTCAAAGCTGCGGGTGGCCAGGCTGGTCAGGTAGCCGATGTAGCGGTTCCGGCCGGAGTAGAAGTCGATGGTCTTGCCCACGGCTTCCCGGACGGCCCAGGGCAGGGTGGCGGGCTCTCCGTCGATGTAGCGCTCCAGCTCGTCTTGCAGCGCGTCGTCCATCTTCTCGCCGTCGCCGTTCATCAGCTTGATGCCGTTGTCATAGAAGGGGTTGTGGCTGGCGGAGATCATCACGCCGCAGTCGAAGCGCTCGGTGCGGGTGATGAAGCTGACGCAGGGGGTGGTGGTGACGTGCAGGAGATAGGCGTCCGCGCCGGAGGCCGCGATGCCGGCGGCCAGGGCGTTTTCAAACATATACGAGGAACGGCGGGTGTCCTTGCCGATCACGATGCGCGCATCGCTGCGGTTCTGGCGGGGTCCGTAGTACCAGCCCAGAAAACGCCCGATCTGAAAGGCGTGTTCCGCATTCAGTTCCCGCCCGGCCATGCCGCGAAAGCCGTCGGTTCCGAAGTATTTGCCCATGGTGTGCAGCTCCTTTCGATTTCTAAAAAATACACTGTATTATAGTACCGGGCGGGGGGAAAGTCAATTGCCCGGAGCAAAAAAATGAGCGGGAAACAAAGGGGGGCGTTTTGGGCGGGATTGGTCAGAAAGCCGTGGAACGGTCTGGAAAACCTGCACCTTTTTATGCACAATGGCCCCCATTCCCATGGAGATTCTCCTTGAAAAAACTGATTTCCTGTGATATAGTAAGCAGAGCTACATCCTGCGGCCCCTTTTCTGCATCCCTGCCGGAAAGGCTTTCCGGCCGCTTCCTCGAAGCACGATTTTTCATAAAACATACATAGGAGGAACATTATGAGTGAGACGAAGACCGAGCAGGCCGAATACGAAATTGACCTGCTCCAGCTGGGAAAAGCCCTGTGGCACCGGATCGTTCTGATCCTGCTGGCCGGGGTGCTTACCGCGTCCATCGGTTATCTCTATACCCGCTTTTATGTGACCCCGTTGTATCAGTCCACCGCCACGTTTTACGTCAACAACAAATCCATCAGCGTCGGCAGCGGCTCGCTCAGCCTGTCCACCGGCGACCTGAACGTCTCCAAGAGCCTGGTCAGCAGCTACATCGTCATCCTCCGCTCCCGCACCACGCTGAACGAGGTCATCGAAAAGACCGGCGTGCCCTACAGCTACGCCCAGCTTCGCAAGATGATCTCCGCCGCCAGCGTGGACGATACGGAGATCTTCCAGATCAAAGTGACGGGCCCGGACGCGGAGGAGACGGAGCGGATCGCCAACTGCATCGCCCTGGTGCTGCCGGAGACTGTGGCCTCCATCATCGACGGGACCAGCGTGCGCACGGTGGACTATGCGGTGGCGCCCACCAATCCCTCTTCCCCCAGCTATACGCGCAACGTGGCCATCGCGTTTCTGATCGGCGTCGCCCTGGCTGCTGCCGTCGTGGTCATCCGCTTCCTGACGGACGACACCATCCGCACGGAGGACTATCTGACCGAGAACTATAAAAGCATTCCTCTTCTGGCCGTGGTGCCCGACCTTCTGGGAGGACGGACCAAGGGCTATGGCAGCCACTACGGTTACGGCTACGGTTACGGCTATGGCAGTCAGACCGACGGTGACAAGAGCCGCAAAGGCTGACGGAACAGCCGGGAAAGGATCGTTATTATGGCAAAGAATAAGAATAAGAATCAGACTGCGAAACAGTCCGTTGAACACGATGTCGAGGCTTTTTTCGGCAAGAACAAGAGCTTTGCCGCTGCGGAGGCCTATAAGCTGCTGCGCACCAACATCCAGTTTTCGTTTTCCACGGAGACCAAATGCCCGGTCATCGGCGTGACCAGCTCCCTCCGCGGCGAGGGCAAGAGCACCACCAGCATCAACCTGGCCATCGCCCTGGCGGAGACCGGCAAGCGCGTGCTGCTGATCGATGCGGACATGCGTCTGCCCTCCGTGGCGGATAAGCTGAATCTGGAACAGTCCCCCGGCCTTTCCAACCTGCTGGTGGAGCAGCTGGGCATGAAGCAGAAGTTCGGTGAAGTGCACTCGCTGGATATCCTCACCGCGGGCAATCCGCCTCCGAATCCCTCGGAGCTGTTGAGCAGCCAGCGCATGGAGTCCTTCGTCAACGAGCAGAAGCAGAACTACGCCTATATTGTCGTGGACCTGCCTCCGGTCACCAGCGTCTCCGACGCCCTGAGCGTTTCCCGGGTGCTGGACGGCCTGCTGCTCGTGGTCCGCGGCGACTACGCCAGCAAAAAGGCCCTGAACGAGACGCTGCGCCAGATGAAGCTGGCCAAGGTCCGCATCATCGGCTTTGTCTACTCCTTCGCCGGCGGCAGAGGCAAGGGCTACTACGGAAAATACGGCAAGTACGGCAAGTACGGAAAATACGGCAAGTACAGCAAGGACTACGGCTACGGCTACGGCTACGGCGAAAAATCCAAATCCGCGAACGCGAACAGCGAGAAAGTCAGCACTGCAAAATGATCGATTTCCATTCCCATTTCCTGCCCCGGATGGATGACGGCAGCCGAAGCGTGGAGGAATCCCTGGAGATGCTCCGCGTCAGCCTGGACCAGGGCGTGGACGTGATGGCCGCGACGCCGCACTTCTACGCCTTCCGGGAGGACCCGGACAGCTTCCTGGAGCGCCGCGCCGCTGCCTTCGCCAGGCTTCCCCTGGAAGACGCGCCGCACCCGAAGCTGCTGCTGGGCGCGGAGGTCTACTACTTCGACGGCATGAGCAACAGCGAAAGCCTCCGCCGCCTGACTCTGGAGGGCACGCGCTACATCCTGATCGAGATGCCCTTTTCCCGCTGGAGCGACCACATGGTGGACGAGGTGCTGCGCCTCCGGGACCGGCTCCGGCTGAAACCCTATCTGGCCCACATCGAGCGCTATCTGCGCGCACAGCGCGGCACGGATTACATAGAGCGCTTCCTGCGGGAGGGGCTGCTGATCCAATGCAACGCCGACTTTTTCCTCACCCGCACGAGCGCAAGAAAGGCCCTGCGGATGCTCCGGAACGGACAGATCCACCTCCTGGGCTCCGACGCGCACAACATGGCAGAGCGCGCCCCGGAACTGGGAGACGCCGTTGAGCTGATTCGCGCCGAACTGGGCGACGGCGTCCTGCGTGAGATGGACGCCACCGGACAGGCCATGCTCCGGACCGTTCTTGCAACGGGAGATTTGAAATGAAACACAATCGTATTTGGGTCATCGCGGTGCTGCTGGGTCTGCTGTGCGTCGGCACGCTCCTGGCGCTGTACGTTGCCGGAGTCGGGCAGCCCGTGGAGACGGCCACGCCGGAACAGAGCGCGGCCATGCCCGCAGAGACCGGAACCGAAGCGCCTCCGGCAGATAGCCCGGCGCCCTCTCCCACGGAGGGTGCAGGAGCGGACACAGAGACGCCGGAGGGCGAACCCCCCGCGCCGGACCAGAGCGCCGCTCCGGAGGAGAGCGCCACCCCCGCATCGGAGGAGAGCGCAGCCCCCACGCCGGAGGAGAGCGAAGCCCCCGCGCCGGACGAGAGCGCCACACCCGCTCCGGACGAGAGCGCCACGCCCAGACCGGGCGCCAGCGCCACACCCGCCCCGGGCGCCAGCGCCACACCTGCCCCGGGCACGACCGCCACGCCCAGACCGGGCACAACAGTCACGCCCAGACCGGGCGCGA
>JAFYIF010000097.1 GCA_017538775.1 Oscillospiraceae bacterium
GGCTCGAAGATGTCCGTCACGCCCAGGCTTTGCAGGGCCCCGATCAGGTCGGTTTTGGCGGAGATCTGGAACTTCGGCAGGCTCAGGTGCAGCTCCACAAAGGCGCTTCCTGCCCAGGCGGGGGAGCCGTCGGCACGGTATGCGGATTTGTCGGACAGCAGGAAGTCCAGCGCTTCTTCGTCCGCCAGCAGTTCCTCCGGGCTGACCCCCTCATCCGGCAGCAGCAGCCACATATGGCCGGAGTTCAGGCCCAGCTCCAGCTCCTTTTCCGCTGCGCGGAAGCGTTCGCCCCAATAGTAGTAGGTCCAGCTGCTCTCCCGCATGAATTCCACGTCCCGGTCCCCGTCGGGCGCGTGAAAGACGCCGGTCTCATTGTCCGCCGCCCGGAACTCCTGCATCCAGCTGGCGTAAAAGTCCACGGCGGTGACCAGGGCCAGGATGCAGTCGCGGTCCAGCGAAATGTCATTGACAGAACGCTCCAGCTTCCCGCCGGTGTGCGCGTTCAGCCAGGCCCGCAGCGCCTCGTCGAAGGCCGCGCTGCCCGTGTCCCCGCGGTAGCTGTCGGCGTAGTAGACGGAAGCCAGCCGGTCCAGCGTCTCCTGCACAAAGGCGACATCCTCCGCCAGCCAGAGGGAGCTGGAGAGGACGCTTTTCGTCGTCCCGTCGTCCTGATAGTTGGCGTTCCAGACCGCGTTGGCCCGGGTGCGCAGGGTCTCCAGGCTGTCCGCCCCCAGCAGGTCCAGAAGCTGCGCCCGGCTCTCGCCCCCGGCGGCCTCCGCCAGCATCGCCAGGGCCAGATAGATGTTCAGCGGGGAGCAGACCGTGTTTTCCCCCGCCGCCCCGGTCAGCAGCTGCGGCAGGCTCCGGCGGAGATAGGCGTCCAGCGCCCCGGCATACTCCGTCCGCCGCTGCTGCTGCGCCCGGACCGCCTCATACCAGCGATTGAACCCCGCGTTGTCGTTGTAATCCCGCGGATGCTGCGGCATCTCCGGGTACACCGCCGCCGCCAGCAGGGCGGGGGAGGCCCCGGTGACGGGCTGGGGCAGGGTGCCGGTTTGCGTCGGCGGCGGGACTTCCGTTCCCGCCGGGGCCTTCCCGCTCAGGCGCACAGCGGCGAAGACGCCCCCCGCCACCAGCAGCAGCGCCGCCGCAGCCGCCGTCCAGCGCCGCCAGCCCAGGGCGGCGCGCCGTTTCTCCCCGTGGGCCTTTGCAACTTTTTTCCCGTCGATCTCGCCCACGGCGTCCAGAATGTCCTCGGATCTCATATGGAATAGCCCTCCTTTTGCAGCCGTGCCCGCAGCTTTTCCCGCGTGCGGTACAGCATGGATTTCACCTTGCTCTGGCTGAAGCCAAAGCGCGCCGCGATCTCCGCCAGGGAGTCCAGATACCAGTAGCGGCAGACGAAGACCCGCATCTCCGTCTCCGGCAGCCCATCCAGAAAGCGGTCGATGAGCCGCCCCAGTTCCCGCGCGTCCAGCGCCTCCTCCGCCGTCTGCCCGCCGGGGACGCAGTCGGCCAGCTCCTCCAGCGCCAGCGCCAGCTGTCCGCCGCCCCGCCGCCCGGCCAGCCGCCCCCGCAGCCGCTTGAGCGCGATGCGCCGGGTGAGTTTGCCCAGATAGGCCGACAGCAGCTCCGGCTTTTGCGGCGGGATGCTGTTCCAGGCCCCCGCCCAGGTGTCGTTGACGCTCTCCTCCGCGTCCTCCCGGCTGTCCAGGATGCGCTCGGCAATGGCGCGGCAGTAGCCCCCATATTTGGCGGCGGATTCGCGGATCGCTTCCTCGTCCCGCGCCCAGTAGAGCGCGACGATCCCTGCATCGTCCATGGGCATACCCTCCTGTTCTGTGTGTTTTTTGGGGAAGTATCGCGCTGTTGCGCTTGCATGGAACGGCGCTGTAGACCCACGTTCTCCCTCTTCCGGCGCTGTGCGCCACCTTCCCCCGCTGGGGGAAGGAACTGGTTGGAGACGGGTGCCTTGGCTTGGAGAAAGGAACAAATCGTACCACCGTCTCGTCGGCTTCGAGAAAAACCGTCCGTTCCGCTGATTTGTCGGTTTTGAGGCAGATGCTAAAA
>JAFYIF010000098.1 GCA_017538775.1 Oscillospiraceae bacterium
CCCCGGCCCCCACGCCGGAACCGACCCCGGCCCCCACGCCGGAGCCCACCCCGGCACCCCCGGTGGAGCCCACGCCCACGCCGCGCTTTGAGCTGGTCATGGCCAACGTCTCCTGGTCCCAGGCCAAGAGCCTGGCCGAGCAGCGGGGCGGTCACCTGGCCACGGTGCGCAGCGCTGCGGACCTGGACGAGGTCATCGCCATTGCGGAGCGGGCCGGCGCGCAGTTCGTGTGGCTGGGCGCGTACCGGGCCGAAAACGGCAACTGGTACTTTGTCACCGGCGAGCCGATGAGCTACGCCCGCTGGGACACCGGCCAGCCCTCCGCCCAGGATGCGGACGGCACGGCGGAGGACTATCTGCTGCTCTGGTATCGCCCGGCGGTGGGCTACTGGTCCTACAACGACACCCGCAACGACCCGGTGAGCCGTCTGCCCGCCACCTATCTGGGCAAGATCTGCTACCTGGTGGAGTACGATTGAGGATATGAATAAAATGCGGAGGCTGACCGCTCAAAGGTCAGCCTCCGTTTCTTTTGTGGTCCGTGCGGCTCATTCCTCTTCCACCACCGGGGAGTCGGAGTTCCGGCGGACGCTGTCGATGCCGTTCAGGCAGCTGTCCAGCCGCTTGTAACCCTCGCTGCAGGCGGCGATGATCTCGCCGTTGCGGGCTTTCAGGCGGAAGCGGAACTCCCCGGCCTTGTCCTGATAGACTTCAAACTTGGGGTTTTTGGCCGCTTCATAGTCCTGTGCGGTCTGGTTTTCCAGGGCGGCGATGGGCGCGTTTCTGCGGATGCTGTCGATCCCGTTCAGGCAGGCGCTTTTCGTGGTGTAGATCTCAGAGACGGCGATGATTTCGCCGTTTCCGGCCTTGAGGCTGAACTTGATGCCGGTCTTCACCGGGCGGACTGCGTACTTACCCATGATGTGCGTGCCTCCTTTTGTCTGTCGAAGGATGGGGATTCCTGCAAGCCCAGTATAACATCGCCTTTCGTCGAATGCAAGCCGAAAGCCGCCGCTTTGCGCCGATTGACAGTTCCCTCCGGGGGCGCTATAATCGCTTCGATCGAAGACAAAGGGGGCGCTTTTCATGCCGAACATCTACACCTCTGCCGAGCAGCTCATCGGCGGAACGCCGCTGCTGGAGCTGCGGCACATCGAGCAGGCCGAGGGCCTGGGAAAAACCCGTCTGCTGGCGAAGCTGGAGGCCTTCAACCCCGGCGGCAGCGTGAAAGACCGGGTGGCCCGGGCCATGCTGGACGAGGCCGAGGCCCAGGGGAAGCTGCGCCCGGGCAGCGTCGTCATCGAGCCCACCAGCGGCAACACCGGCATCGGCCTGGCCGCCGTGGCCGCCGCCCGGGGCTACCGGGTCATCATCGTCATGCCGGACAGCATGAGCCGGGAGCGCCGCCTGCTGCTGCGGGCCTTCGGCGCGGAGCTGGTGCTGACCGAGGGGGCCAGGGGCATCTCCGGCTCCATCGAAAAGGCCGAGGAGCTGGCCCGGGAGATCCCCGGCAGCTACATCCCCGGCCAGTTCACGAACCCCGCCAACCCGGCGGCCCATTTCCAAAGCACCGGCCCGGAGATCTGGCGGGACACGGAGGGCCGGGTGGACTTCTTCGTGGCCGGCGTGGGCACCGGCGGCACCCTCAGCGGCGTGGGCGCCTACCTGAAAGCGCAAAACCCGGCGCTGCGCGTGGTGGCGGTGGAGCCGCGGGACTCCGCGGTGCTGTCCGGCGGCGCGCCCGGCCCCCACGGGCTGCAGGGCATCGGCGCGGGCTTCGTCCCGGCGGTGCTGGACACCGGCCTCATCGACGAGGTGATCCCCGTCTCCACGGAGCAGGCCTACGCCATGGGCCGCCGCCTGGGCCGGGAGGAGGGGGTGCTGGCGGGCATCTCCTCCGGCGCGGCCCTCTGGGCGGCGCAGGAGCTGGCAAAGCGCCCGGAAAACGCGGGCAAGACCCTGGTGGCCCTGCTGCCCGACGGCGGCGACCGCTACCTCTCCACGCCCATGTTCGAGGACTGACAGTAGAATGGCGCAGACGCGCCGCCGACCCGGAATCCAATCGGG
>JAFYIF010000008.1 GCA_017538775.1 Oscillospiraceae bacterium
AGGGAGACCGCGTCGCCCGCCGCGGCGAGCGCGTAGCGAAGGCGCAGCGTGCGGGTATAGCTGGGCGCGCCTTCCCGGTTGGCGCTCCGCTCGCTGTCCAGCAGCTCCAGCGTGAAGTCCGTCGCCGCGCCGTTGACCAGCAGCGTGAAGCGATCGGCTGTCAGGCTCTGCTCGTCCATGTACTTCGTGAAGCGCAGCAGCAGCCCCAGCTCCGTGGCCTCCAGCGCCTCCACCGCCGGGGCCGCGTAGCTGACCAGCGGCAGGTTCACGTCCAGCTGTACCGGCAGCACCGGCATATAGTACAGGCCGTCGGCGCTGTTTTGGCAGGCGTCCAGCCCGTAGTCCGCGCTCTGGCCGCTGTCGGCGTCGGTGTAGCCGGGGGCGCTGACGTGGACGCGCCACCAGCCCTGGGGCACGAACCACTGATAGCGCCCGTCTGCGCCGGTGGTCTGGGGGTTCGGCTCGATGCCGAAGTCCTCCGCGTCCGCCACCCAGGCCGCGCCGTTCAGGGCGCTGACCGCACCGGCGGCGTCATAGCTGGCGGCCCCGGCGGGCAGGGTGTAGAGCGTCACCATCGCCCCCGCCACGCGGTTGGAGGGCACGGCCTCGTAGACGTAGCCGGAGGGGTCGTAGCGCCCCTGGGGGCCGGGGGGCGACTGCTGGGCGTGCTCGTGGTTTTCCGGCTCGTCGCTCCGGTCCGCGTCGGGGTCATAGAGGTCACGGGGCCACTTGTACCACTTGATGCCGTTGCACTGGTCTCCGGTGCCGGAACCGATGTTTTCCTGCTCCAGGATCTTCGTAGCCTGGTAGATCTCCCGCGCCAGGTTCTGGCCCTGGGTGGTTTTGATGTTGTGATCCTTGATTCCGTTGGCGATGGCCTTTGCGGCGGCTTTCAGGCCCTTGCTCTTGCCCCAAATGAGGGCACCGGCGGCGTTCAGGCCTTTCAGAAAGAAGTTGGTTTCGGCAGCCATGGAGGCCTCGTTCAGTTCGGTGATGGAGCGGAAGCGCGGGTCATTGCCGTACCATCCCCGCACGATACGCAGACAGTGCTCGTTGGCCTTGATGAAGACCCGGAGCTTGGTGCACTCGTTGGGGGTGAGCTTCTTGCCGCGGGCCCAGGTATAGCAGTCCTTGCCGATGCGATACGCGGTCTGCGCCACCTTGCCCGTGTCGATGGACATCAAGTCGGCGCTGCCGCCCGGCTCCGCCGTTCGGTCGGCCTCCGCAACGGCTTCCCCGAAGGCCTCCAGGAAGGTGGACCACACCTCGGAGACATCCAGGGCGCGCAGGAAGTCTGCGGCGTAGTCCTCCTCCTCCGCATAGGCCTCCGCCTGGCCGCCGCCGTCGCCCAGCGTGAGCACGCTGACGGTCTTTTTCTTCGCCGCCAGATCCCAGACGGTGACGGTGCGGGTGTCGATGGTGGTGGTGGTGCGGACATAGAGGTCGCCGGAGCCGTCCTCCAGCGGATAGCGGCTGATGTAGTCCACCGCCCAGATGCCGCCGGTGACGGAGAGATAGCCGCAGTTGCTGTAGATCAGGTTGGCGTCGTCGGAGTAGATGGGCGTCATGGCCTTCAGGTCGGCCACGTCGCTCTCGTCCCAGGCGACGACCCGCTCGGTATAGCGCACGGGCATGTGCAGCGCATTCCCGTTGGAGAGGGTGAAGCGCAGCCCTTCCGGGTCGGCCGGGTCGCCGCTCAGCTCCTTCACGAAGCTGCTGCCCGCGAACAGCTCCGCCAGGGCCGCGTAATCCGGCGCGTCCGCCTCAATGTCGGCCACGGTTCGCCGGACCGTGGAGTAGGTGACCCAGGCCCCGTCGGGGGCGGAGCCGGGGATGTAGGTCAGCGGGGTCTGCCAGCTCCCGTCGCCCTGCTTTTCGGCGGAGATGACCGTGGAATCGCCGTTGCGCGGCACCACGACGCTGACCGCCGTGACCTCCTCCGGGTTGTCGAAGTGCATGGTCCAAAGTAGCCGGGCCTGGTCGTGGGCACCGGTGGCGCCCCGGTACCAGCTGCGCGTCAGGTTCACCGGGTCCCCGTCCTCCCAGATGCCGATGGTCTGCATCCGTCCGGCCTCATAGTCGCCCCGGTGGCTCTCCCAGCTCAGGGAGAAGTCGTGCAGCACGCCGTCGTGGGGGGTATAGGCCACGGTGGCGGGGGCGGAGACCCGGGCGTAGCTGCCGTCGTCATAGGCCCCGACGGCCAGGAACTCCACCTGCTGATACTCCGCCATGTGGGCCGCGTCCAGGGCCACCAGGGCCTTGAAGTAGCCCTTGACGCCCTCCACTTTGGTCTGGGCCACGGGGACGCCGTCGGCCAGGATCGTCACGTTGTAGTCCATCCGCTTGTCCGCCGCCACGCCCTGGACGAACTTCGTGCAGGGCATCCCCTGGCCCCAGACCGTGAAGACCCCGTCCGCCGTGGCCTCGGGCGTCTCCAGGGTGATGCCGCCGGTCAGGGCCTGGTAGGAGGCCACGAACTCCGTGAGCAGGTGCCCGCCCTGCCAGTGGATGAGATAGGCCGTGCAGGAGACGCTTTCAAACTCCGTCTCCGTGAAGACGGTGGAGAAGTGGAGCGGGAAGCCGCCGCAGGCGGCGAGCTGTTCCGCGGTCAGGGTCAGCAGAATGGTACCCTTGGTGTCGATCATGCCGCTGCCGCTGCCGCCCCAGCGGTTGAAGTCGATGGGGATGCCGTTGACGGAAAGGCTCCGCGTGCCCACAAAGCCGCCCCAGCCGTGGGCGTCGCCGCCCTGGTTGGTCTGGATCAGGATGCTCACTTCCCCCTCGGAGGCAAAGCCCGGCTTGGGGAGGATGTCCAGATCCAGGGTGATGAGGCCCGCCGTGGCGCGGGTCATGGTCACGGCGGACAGCTCCGTGTTGATGGAGCCGTAGACCGTGGCCGCGTCTGCGTCCGTCAGCGTGACGGTGCCGCCGCCGTTGGAACTGCGCAGGTCGGCCTCCACATAGCCGCCGTAGGGCAGGGCCTTCCCTTCGGCTGCCGTGTCATAGTCCGCCGGGTCCAGAGTGTCCAGATGGCGGCTGTCCACCAGGACGAAGGTATAGCTGTCCGGCGCCAGGCCGTACAGGGTGTGAGAGATGTTGACACTGGAGGCGTAGCGCTGCCCGAAATGGCTGTCGTCCCGGGCCAGCAGCGCCCCGTCGCCGCCGTAGACCAGCAGGGCCATGGGGCCGGAGACGGTGCGCCGGAGGGCCAGGCTCATCCGGCGGCGCTCGGCCAGAGGCAGCGTGGCGCGGGCGAACTTCTTCCCCTGGGCGTCTTTGCGGACGGTCAGCTCCACGCTGCCGTCATATTCCGGGCCGAAGTCCGCCGCGTTTCCCCTGGCGTAGAGCGTCAGTTTCTCGCCCACGCGGAGCTGCTCCGGCTCCAGGACCGTGAGGACGTAGCCGTTGCGCCGGAGGGCCAGCTCGGTCCCGTCCGCTTTCGTGAGGGTGTAGGCGCTCACGTTCCCGGGGCTGTAGCTGCGCGTCCCGGAGAGGCTGGTGTAGGTCGCGTCCAGATAGATGCGCCCCTCCGTCAGCGGCAGGTCCAGGTTCAGCTTCAGACTGCCCGCAGCCAGGTCCGCCTCCGTGACCGTATAGCTCCGGGGGCTGTGGTCCTCGCTGACGTACCAGCCGTTGCGGGCGCAGACCGTGAGGACCGTACCGGCGGTGATATGTTCCACTGGGAAGGCCTCCCCGGCGGTCCCCCAGTGC
>JAFYIF010000099.1 GCA_017538775.1 Oscillospiraceae bacterium
CGCGAGCGCATCGAGGGCTCCTCCATCCTGGTCATCAGCCACCAGGAGCGGATTTTGGAGATCGCGGACGAGATCATCGTGGTGGCCAATGGCCGCATCGAGCGCCAGGGCCCCCGGGACGAGATTTTGCCGTCGCTCATCGGCACCGCCTCGGCGGTGACGGGCTGCGACCGGCTGGAGGGAAGGAGCGCAGGGGCATGACGGACATCCAAAAGCGCATTCTGGCGGAGGTGGCGGACCTCCACGCGGTGCCGGAGGGGGCCTACAACATCCGCAGCGACGGCGAGAGCGCCGGGCGCCGCAGCACCGCCCACATCGAGATCACCAGCAAAAAGGACGTGAGCGGCATCGACATCCGCATTGCCCCCGGCACGAAGCACGAGAGCGTCCATATCCCGGTGGTGCTGAGTAAAACCGGCCATCAGGAGACGGTCTACAACGACTTTTTCATCGGCGAAGACAGCGACGTGCTGATCGTCGCCGGCTGCGGCATCCACAACTGCGGCGGCCAGGACAGCCGCCACGACGGGGTCCACCGCTTCTATGTGGGCAAAAACGCCCGCGTCCGCTATGTGGAGAAGCACTACGGCGAGGGGGACGGCCAGGGCAGGCGCATCATGAACCCCGGCACCGAGGTCTACCTGGAGGAAGGCAGCAGCATGGAGATGGAGATGGTCCAGATCCGGGGCGTGGACTCCACGGAGCGCTCCACCAAAGCCGAGCTGGCCGCCGGGGCCCGGCTGCTGGTGAAAGAGCGCCTGATGACCCACGGCAGCCAGCGGGCCGACAGCGTCTACCGGGTCAGCCTGAACGGGCCCGGCTCGAGCGCCGACGTGGTCAGCCGCAGCGTGGCCCGGGACGACAGCTATCAGCGCTTCGACGCCTGTCTGACGGGCAACGCCCCCTGCCACGGCCACACGGAGTGCGACAGCATCATCATGGACCGGGGCCGCATCCTGGCCGTGCCGCAGCTGGAGGCCAAGTGCACCGACGCGGAGCTGATCCACGAGGCCGCCATCGGCAAGATCGCCGGGGAGCAGCTCATCAAGCTGATGACCCTGGGCCTCACCGAAGCGGAGGCGGAGGAGCAGATCATCAACGGCTTCTTGAAGTGAGTGGCAAACCCCATACCCGCACACACAAATTAAAAAAGGGAGGACGCAAGGATGAAACGAAGTCTCATGGTTGCCCTGGCCCTGGCGCTGTTGCTGGCGCTGGCCGGGCCCGCCTCGGCCTTCGCCGTGGAGCGCAGCGCGCAGAACCTCAGCGTGAACGGCCAGGCCATCGTCTGCGACAAGTACAACATCGACGGCTACAACTATTTCAAGCTCCGCGACCTGGCGCTGCTGCTGAACGGCACCGACAGCCAGTTCGCCGTGGGCTGGAACGCCGAGACCGCCCGCGTCACCATCAGCACCGGGCGCAGCTACAGCCCCGTGGGCAACGAGCTGGCGGTGGGCGCGGACAAGAGCGCCACCGCCGTGCTCAGCGCCCAGACCATCGTGATCGACGGTGCGGTGCGCCGGGACCTCAGCGTCTACAACATCGGCGGCAACAACTATTTCAAGCTCCGCGAGCTGGGCGACGCCCTGGGCTTCCAGGTGGACTACGACGCGAGCACCAACACCGCCGTGGTGCGCAGCAATACGGACATCCGCCTCACCGACCTGTGCAACATCACCGGCCGGCTGGTGGACGATTCCGGCTCCGTCTACCCATACTCCTACCGGCTCCCCACCGTCACCGGCCCGGACAGCGCCTATCTCCGGCAGGTCAACGCCGCGATTCGGGAGATCTATGAGCAGCGCGTCCAGACCGCGCTGAGCGAAATGGCGGAGACCGGCTATCCGCTGTGCTACTGCGTCTGCTACCGCTATGCCCTGCGCGACGGCATCCACTCCCTGTTCATCACCGCCGACAGCGACTGGGGGATGCAGTACTACTGGTGCTTCAACTTCGACGAGCAGGGGAACGAGGTGAAAAACGCCGCCGTCCTCCGGGCCGCCGGGCAGACGGAGGCCGGTTTCCTCAGCACGCTCCGCAGCTACCTCAGCGCCGCCACCGACCTGTCGGCTTATGTGGACGACGAGAGCTTCTGGAAGCCCCTCCAGGAGCAGACCCTGGCCCCGGACAATCTGAACGCGGACATCCCCCTGGCGCTGCTGCCAAACGGCAAGCTGGGCTGCGTCGTCACGGTCTACACCCCCGCCGGTGCGGGCGTCTACGATACGGCGCTGGAGTTCACCGACCGCGGCACCGTCGTCCGCGACGACGACTTCGGTCGCATCCTCGTCAACCGCTTCCAGGGCAGCTATCTGGCGGAGGGCGCACAGCTCGGGGACGAGGGCATGAACTTTCTGCTGGACTTCTACACCGTCGGCGACCAGCTCGGCGTGGAGATCACCGCCTTTGACGCGGAAAGCGCCGATGTCTACTATTACTATGGCGGGGACATCGACCCGGTGAACGCCGCGGACATGCTGCGCGGAGACCTGGACAGCATCTCCGTCCGCATCCGCAGCTATTGCCCGGACGTGAGCGGCGGCAGCTACTACGGCGACGGCGTCCCCGGCCTGTACACCATTTCTTTCTCCGACAATGCCCTGCGCTTCGACTTCTCCGACGGCACGCCGCTGCTGGGCGAGGGGGATTTCAGCGCCCGCCTGGTCTTCCGGGACGATCTGGGCCTTGATGATCCCGTGCCGGAGACCGACTACGACTATTTTGACTATGACGCCGTGGCAGCCCTGGGCATCAC
>JAFYIF010000100.1 GCA_017538775.1 Oscillospiraceae bacterium
GCAACAGCGGCGCGGGGACGGGTCTGGCCGCCGCGCTGCTCTTTTTTGTGGGGCTGTTCAGCATCCTGGGCTATTTTCAGGTGGACGCGGTGTTCATCCGCGTCTTCGGCGGCCTGGTGAAGGGGCTGATCGGCTACGGCTTCTATCTCTTCCCGGCGGCCCTGATCGCCGCCGCCGTGGTGCTGGCCCGGGACCTGAAGCACCCCCGGGGCATCCAGGCGGCCTTCCTCGTCCTCAGCGCCCTGGTGCTGGGGGCGCTGGTGCACGTGCTGGCCGCCGGGCACATGGCGGTGGGGGACGGCTCCCTGCGGGATTTCACCGTGACGCTGTATGAGACCGGCCAGGCCATGGAGAGCGGCGGGGTGCTCTCCGGCTTTCTGGGCTGGGGGCTGCGGGCGCTGTTCAGCGTCTACGGCGCGGTGCCGCTGCTGGTGTTTCTGCTGCTGACCCTCTGGGTCCTGGGCTTTTCCCTCCATCCCCGGCTGCTGCTGGGAAAGATGCGGGAGCGCAGCGCAAAGCTTCGGGAGGAAGCCGCCGCCCGCCCGGCCCCGCCCCAGCCGGAATACCGGCCCGTGAGCCGGGGCAGCCGCCACGCCATCGACATCTCGCTGGAGGACGGCCCCAAGGCCAAGCCGGAGCCGGAAGCGGCGGGCTTTTTCCGGGCTCAGCCGGGGGTGAAGACCCCCGCCGAGCTGCTGGAGGGACAGAAAAAGGAGAAAAAGCGCAAGTCCGCCCCCGCCGCGCCGGAGAAGGTGGAGCCCCTCAGCGTGGAGGAGGCCGCCCGCATGGCCGGGGTGGAGCTGAAACCCCTGAAGCAGCCGGAACCCCTGCACACCGAGAGCTTCAGCAGCGCCGAGCTGCAGGGCAAGCCGACGAAGAAGGCCATGGACCCGGCGGAGCTGCAAAAGGCCACGGAGGACGTGAGCCGGGCCGTGGCGCAAAAGGACGCCCAGGCCGCCGCGCCGGCGGTCTACCGCTATCCGCCGGTGGAGCTGCTGGAGCGGGGCCCGGGCAGCAGCGTGGACGGCCGGGAGGAGCTGGCCATCAACTCCGAACGCCTCCAGCGCACGCTGGAGAGCTTCGGCGTCGGGGCCACGCTGACGGACATCACCCGGGGCCCCACAGTCACCCGCTATGACCTGGAGCTGGACACCGGCGTGCGCCTGAGCAAGCTCACGAACCTGGCCGGGGACATCGCCCTGAGCCTGGGCGTCAGCGGCGTGCGCATCGCCCCCATCGAGGGGCGCAGCTCCATGGTGGGCATCGAGGTACCCAATAAAATCGTCTCCACGGTCTACCTGCGGGACATCATCGACACGGAGACCTTCCGCCGGGCCACAAGCCGCCTGAGCTTCGCCCTGGGCAAGGACATCAGCGGCGAGGCCATCGTCGGCAACATCGCCAAGCTGCCCCATCTGCTGATCGCGGGCACCACCGGCTCCGGCAAGTCCGTGTGCATGAACTGCCTGATTTTGAGCCTGCTGTACAAGTCCACGCCGGAGGAAGTGCGGCTCATCATGATCGACCCGAAGATGGTGGAGCTGGGCATCTACAACGGGCTGCCCCACCTCTATGTCCCGGTGGTGACGGACCCGAAAAAGGCGGCGGGCAGCTTGCAGTGGAGCGTGGTGGAGATGCTCAAGCGCTACCGGCTCTTCTCCGAGCTGGGCGTCCGGGACCTGGCGGGCTACAACGCCATCCAGAAGAAGACCGGCGGCCAGACCCTGCCCCAGGTGGTCATCATCATCGACGAGCTGGCGGACCTGATGATGGTGGCCAGCAAGGAGGTGGAGGAGAGCATCTGCCGGGTGGCTCAGATGGGCCGCGCCGCCGGGATGCATCTGGTCATCGCCACCCAGCGCCCCTCCGCCGACGTGATCACCGGCCTGATGAAGGCCAACATCCCCAGCCGCATCGCCTTTGCGGTGTCCTCCGCCATGGAGAGCCGCATCATCCTGGACCAGGCCGGGGCGGAGAAACTGGTGGGACACGGCGATATGCTCTACGCCCCCATCGGCACCGGCAAGCCCCCCCGCATCCAGGGCGCCTTCGTCAGCGACGAGGAGCGGGAGGACATCGTGAACTTCATCAAGGAGAACGGCGAGGCCCAGTACAGCCAGGAGATCATCTCCAGCATCGAGGCCGCCGCCGCGGAGAAGGACAAGGGTTCCGCCAAGGCCGAGCGCGAGGAGGAGCCGGAGGAGGCCGTCTTCGACGAACTGCTGCCCCAGGCCGTGGAGGTCATCTTCGAGACCAAACAGGCCAGCGTCAGTATGCTCCAGCGCCGCCTGAAACTGGGCTACTCCCGGGCCGCCCGCATCGTGGACCAGATGGAGGAGATCGGCGTGGTCGGCCCCTTCGAGGGCAGCAAGCCCCGGCAGATCCTGATGACCCGGGAGCAGTGGCTGGAGAGCCGGAAGCTCCAGGGGGAGGTCGCGCCGGGCGGCGGGTTCGCGGATTACAAGGACGCGCCGCAAGAAGAATGGAAAGACAGCTGAGACAGGCATGGACTACTTCGACATACAACTGAGCGAAGACGCGCTGCGGGAAGTCTCCGCCCTGGGCCTGGCCTACGTCGGGGACTGCGTCTATGAGCTGCTGGTGCGCTCCCATCTGCTGCTGAGCGGGCGGCAGACCAACCGGAGCCTGCACGCGGCGGCGGTGGAGCTGTCCCGGGCCCCGGCCCAGGCTGCGGCGGCGGCGCGGCTGCTGCCCAGGCTGACGGAGGAGGAGACGGCGGTGTTCCGCCGGGGGCGCAACAGCCATGTCAACTCCGTCCCCCGCCACGCGGAGCTGGGGGACTACCACGCCGCCACCGGCCTGGAGTGTCTCTTCGGCTGGCTCTACCTGAGCGGCCGCCGGGCGCGGGTCAACGAACTGTTTCGATATAGTGTGGAGTGAAGGGAACACAGGGGACGTGAAGGGAACGCAGAGAACCGTCCCCTGTGTCCTCCCGTTTGTTGGAGGATGATACCATGCCGCTGGACTCTGTGACCCTGACCGCTTTGGCCGGGGAATTGCGAAGCAAATTGATCGGCTGCCGCGTGGACAAGGTGCAGCAGCCGGAGCGGGATACGGTGCTGCTGACGGTCCACGGGCCGAACGCCGCCGGACGGCTGGTGCTGTGCGGCGGGGTGGGCGTGGCCCGGGCGCATTTCACCGCCGCCCGCTATGAAAACCCCGCCCAGCCGCCCATGTTCTGTATGCTGCTGCGCAAGCATCTGCTGGGGGCGAAGCTGGCGGAGCTGGAACAGCCGGAGCGGGAGCGGCTGCTGCTGCTGCGCTTCGACGCCCGGGACGAGCTGGGGCTGCCGGTGCAAAAGACCCTGGCCCTGGAGCTGATCGGGCGGGGCACGAATCTCATCTTAATCGACGGGGACGGGCGCATTCTGGACTGTCTGCGCCGGGTGGACGCGGAGCGCAACCCCCTGCGCCAGGTGCTGCCGGGGCTGCTCTACCGCCTGCCGCCCCGCCCGGAGAAGCCGGACTTCTTCGC
>JAFYIF010000101.1 GCA_017538775.1 Oscillospiraceae bacterium
CACGGTGGTATGGCTGGTGCGGATTTACGCTACCATTCCCTGTCCAGCTGGCGTTTGCGGTATTGCGCTTCCAGCAGCTTCAGGATACTTTCCTCCATCTGGCGGGCGGTGTAGCTGCGGGGGAAGTATTTGCGGATGGCGCTGACCTCAAAACGGACGCGGTCGCGCTGGTTGGGCTTGGCCTCGCTCATGATGTCGAAGATGGCCTCCGGCGTCAGCTCCGCCTTTTGAGAGAGCTTCTTCAGGCGTACCGCCTGAGAAAGAGACGGGGTGCAGGCTTCGCTTTGCATGATGTCCCACAGCTCGGCCTGTTCCTGCTTTGTCAGGTAGGAAAGCTCCACCGCGGGGGAGAGGGCGATCTTCCGCTCGTCCACCATGTCCAGAAGGGGCTTGGCGAGGTTGGTTAATCTGATGTATCTTTGAACAGTCCTACCACTTTCTTCTTCACTAATCAAATCGGCGCTTTCAGGCTTTCCGACTATTTGTCGGGAAGTTGCTTTCCCCTGATGCTTGATCGCATCCAGCTTCATCTGATACGCAAAGGCCTTTTCGCTCGGCAGCAGGTTCTCCCGCTGAATGTTGCTGTCCACCATCAGGATCACCGCTTCGTCGTCGCTCATCTCCCGCACCAGTACGGGGAGCCTGTCCAGCCCCAGTCGGAGGGCGGCGGCGCGGCGGCGGTGGCCGGAGATGATCTCATATCCGCCCTCCACCGGGCGGGCCAGCAGGGGAGAAAGGACACCGTATTGCCGGATGCTGTCGCAGAGGGCCTCCATCGCCCTGTCGTCCTTCACCTGAAACGGATGGTTCCGAAGAGCGCGCAGCTCGTCCAGCCGCAGCTCCATCCACTGTTCTTTCACGGCTCCGCTCCTCCCGTCTGACCGGGCGCGACATGACGACGGTCCGCCCCCGGCAGCTCGGCGCAGACATCCACGCGCCAGTGGGGCTTGTCCTCCTGATTCGGGTTCTGCTCGTCGGACTTCGGCTGCGCACGGTAGATCCCCGGCCCGACGTCCAGCGAAAACAGGTAGCCCGGGATTGGCACATTCGTGGTTTTGGCTGGAAACAGCGCCGAAAGTCCTTGCTTTTCAACGGCTTTCCAAGCCGGGCGCATTTGCGTCTGCAATCTGGGTACCGAGGAACTGGGCCACCTGGAGATGGTGGGCGCGATCATCCAGCAGCTCACCCGGGACATGCGCGTGGACGAGGTCAAGGCCGCGGGGATGGAAGCCTATTTCGTGGACCACACTGCCGGGGTCTACCCCCAGTTCGCCTCCGGCACCCCCTGGACCGCCGCCACCATTGCGGTGAAGGGCGATGTCATCACCGACCTGACCGAGGACATGGGCGCGGAGCAGAAGGCCCGCACCACCTACGACAACATCCTGCGCCTGAGCGACGACCCGGACGTGAACAACGTGATCCGCTTCCTCCGGGAGCGGGAGGTGGTCCATTTCCAGCGCTTTGGCGAAGCGCTCCGTCTGGCCACGGAGCGGATGAACCAGAAGAACGTCTACGCCGTCAACCCGGCCTTTGACCGGATGAAACCCTGACCGGGTTTGGCCGATCCCCTGGCGTACTGCCTGGCAGCGTGCGCCTGAAATCCTGCTTGGACGGAGCGCCGCATCCCTGAGCGGTACCTGCGGTGCAAGGGGAGGGAGAGGGCCTGGCCCTCTCTCTCCCCGATCGGGCACCATGGTCTTATCCTTGAAAACTCCCTCTTTTTGCGTCATGTGTGCCGCCAGGTCTTGACAAACGGCGGGGAAACGGGCAAAATAAGGAATAAGCACGCGAAATATGTGCCTACATATGGATGGGTTTTCAGGAGGTGTCCGAATGAACATCGTCAGGATTTTTCTCGCCTCCTCCGTTGTGGAGTTCCGCCACGAACGCGAGGAGCTGCGGACGTTTATGAATACGCTGAACAACATCTATTGCAGGCGCGGCATCTATTTTGAACTTGAGACCTGCGAAGATATGTCCAACGCGATGGCGCGGGAACGGAAGCAGGCGGAGTACAACGCCTTCATCCGCGACGCCCAGTATTTCTACGTCCTCTTCGGCTGTTCCGCCGGGCAATACACGCTGGAGGAATTCGACGTGGCGCTGGCCGAGTTCCGGGAGCACGGCGCGCCGAAGATCTACACCTATTTCTTTCAGCTCCCGGAGGGTCAGACGCCGGAAGCGGGCGTGCTGGCCTTCATGAAGCGGCTGGACCGGGAGCTGGGGCACTATGCCAGCAGCTTCACCCACATCGACAGCGTCAAGCTGAACCTGATCCTGGAGCTGAGCCGGGACCCGCTGGTGGGCGGAAAGCTGAAGCTGGAGGAGGGACAGGCGCTGCTGGACGGGGAGCCGGTGCTCTCCCTGGAGCACATCCCCCTGTACAGCAAAAACGAGGCGGTCCAGCGCCTGCTGGCGGAAAAGCGCCGGCTGGACGAGGAGTTCGCGGCCCTGGCTTCCCTGGGCGACAGCGAGGCGGCAAAGCGGATGCGCCTGGAGAAGGACGCGCAGCGCGAGCGTGCGGCGGAACAGCTTTCCGCGCTGGAACGGGACATGCTGGAGCTGTACGCTTCGATCTCGGAAAAGCAGCGGATGGGCCAACGCCTGAACTGGCGGGAGGCCCGCGCCGTCGAGCTGGTGGAGGCCGGAGACTACGAGGGCGCGAAGGCCCTGCTGCGGGACAAACTCTGGACCCGGGAGCTGCAACAGGCCGAGACGCTGATCGGGGAGGGGCGGGAGCGCGTCCGGGAGTACATCTCCGGCAAGCGCACCCTGATCCGCACCATCCGCTCCACCGGCGTGACGGCGGAGTCGGAGCGGGAGGTTTTCTCCGTCTATCGGGAGATCGCGCCCCTGGCCGAGCAGTACCGGCTGGAGTTGGACACGCTGTACGATCAGGCGAGGTTTCTGTGGGAACAAAAGCGCTTTCCGGAGGGCATCCGGGCGGCGGAGCGGCTGCGGCGGCTCTATGCGGCGGAGGAGGGCGTTTCCGACGCGGATTCCGCCGCGCTGTACGGTCTGCTGGGAATCCTCTACAGCGACAACCGAAGCTTTTCCGAGGCAGAGACGCTGCACCGGGAGGCCCTGGAGACGTACCGCCGCTTGGCGGAGGGGAACCCGGCGGCCTATGCGCCGGGTGTGGCGGGGAGCTGCATCAATCTGGCGATCCTGTTTTATGACACGAACCGCCTCGGAGAGGCGGAGGCGCTGCACCGGGAGGCCCTGGAGATCCGCCGCCGCCTGGCGGAGGGGAACCCGGCGGCCTATGCGCCGGATGTGGCGACGAGCTGCAACAATCTGGCGAACCTGCTTTATGACACGAACCGCCACGAAGAGGCGGAGGCGCTGCACCGGGAGGCCCTGGAGACG
>JAFYIF010000102.1 GCA_017538775.1 Oscillospiraceae bacterium
CCTGCCGGCCACCTGCCGCCTGGTACTGGTGGGGGACGCGGATCAACTGCCCAGCGTGGGGCCGGGGAACGTGTTCCTGGACATCCTGCGCTCCAACCGGGCGGCGGTGGTGCGCCTGACGGAGATTTTCCGCCAGACCGCCGACAGCCGCATCGTCCGCTACGCCCACCAGATCAACGCCGGGGAACACCCGGACATCCGCGCCAACAAGGGGGACTTCTTCTTCCTGCGCCGATTGCGCCAGGAGGACGCGCTGGCTCTGACGGTGCAGCTCTGCGCCCGGCGCTTGCCGCAGAACATGGGCATCCGCCCGGAGGAGATCCAGGTGCTGACCCCCACCCGCCGGGGCGTGACCGGGGTGGCCAGCCTGAACGCGGCGCTGCAACAGGCGCTGAACCCCCCGGCGGCGGACAAGGCCGAGAAAAAAACCGGCAGCCGGGTCTTCCGCGTGGGGGATCGGGTGATGCAAATCAGAAATAACTATGATATAATCTGGACAAACGAACAAAGCCGCCGCTCCGGCACCGGGGTCTTCAACGGCGACATCGGCTATATCCGTGCCATTGACCCGAACACGGAGACCCTGACCGTGGACTACGACGGCCGCAGCGTGGTCTACGGCTTCGACCTGCTGTCGGAGCTGGAACACGCCTGGGCCATGACGGTCCACAAGTCCCAGGGCAGCGAATACCGGGCCGTGATCCTCTGTCTCTGCGGCGGGCCGCCCCCGCTGATGTACCGGGGCGTGCTCTACACCGCCGTCACCCGCGCCCGGGAACTGCTGGTGCTGGTGGGGGACGAGCGGCTGGTGGACCGGATGATCGACAACCACAGGCAGTCCAAACGATACAGCGGCCTGCGCGCCAGACTGGCCGAAGGCACATGAGAAAGGGAGCGACATGGGGCGACTGATTTCCGGACTTCTCGATCTGCTGTTTCCGCCGAAGTGCGCGTTCTGCCGTCGGCTGGTGAAAAGCAACCAAAACCTGCTCTGTCCAGACTGTCTTCTTCAACTTCCCTACACGGAGGACGGCGGGCCGCAGCACGGGGACTTCTTCCGCATCTGCGTCTCCGCCCTCTACTACGAGGACAAGGTGCGGGACGCGCTGCTGCGCTACAAGTTCCAGGGCAGCTCCGGCTACGCCGGCACCTTCGGGCGTCTGCTGGCTGACTGCATCCGGGCCAATCTCCGGGGCCAGTACGACCTGATTTCCTGGGTGCCCCTGAGCCGGGAGCGGCTGCGGGAGCGGGGCTACGACCAGGCCATGCTGCTGGCCCAGGCCGCCGCGCTGGAGCTGCAGGACGTGGCGGTCAGCACCCTGGACAAGGTGCGCAACGCGGAAAAGCAGTCCGGCGTGGGTTCCCCCGAAAAGCGCCGGGCCAACATCTCCGGGGCCTACCGGGTGGCGGACAGCGAGCTGATCGAGGGTCGGCGCATCCTGCTGATTGACGACATCGTGACCACCGGGGCCACCCTCTCCGAGTGCGCCAGGACCCTGCTGGAGGGCGGCGCGGCGGAGGTGCTCTGCGCCACCGTGGCCCGGAGCCGTGACTGAAACGGCCCGAAAGCGGGTATGATACGAACGAGGTGAAGCAATATGCTCTTTTTTGAACGTGACATCGCCATCGACCTGGGGACCACCAGCACCCTGATCTACGTCCGGGGCAAAGGCGTCGCCGTGCGCGAGCCCACCGTCGTGGCGGTGAACAAGGTGAACGGCAAGCTGCTGAAGGTGGGCGAGGAGGCCCAGAAGATGCTGGGGCGCACCCCGGCGGACATCGTGGCCATCCACCCCATCGTGGGCGGCGTGGTCTCCGACTACGACATGACCACCCGGATGCTCCAGGAGCTCATCAGCCGGGTCACCGGCTTCAGCTTCTTCAAGCCCCGGGTCATCGTCTGCGTTCCCAGCAAGATCACCGGCGTGGAGGAGCGCGCCACCATCGACGCGGTGATCGAGGCCGGGGCCCGGAAGGTCTATCTGGTGGAAAAGGCGGTCTGCACCTCCACCGGCGCGGGCATCGACATCTCCAAGCCGGACGGCCACATGGTGGTGGACATCGGCGGCGGTACCACGGAAGTGGCAGTCGTCTCCCTGGGCGGCGTGGCGGAGTGCGAGTCCATCACCACGGCGGGCGATGAATTTGACGAGGCGATCGTGAAATACATACGCCGCCGGCACAATGTATTGATCGGAAAACGCACCGCCGAAGAACTCAAGCGCTCCATCGGCTGCGTCTACCTCCGCAGCGAGGTGGAGACCCGCGAGGTCAAGGGCCGCGACCTGCTCACCGGTCTGCCCAAGGCCGTCACCGTCAACTCCAACGACATGATCGAGGCCCTGACCGAACCGGTGGAGAAGCTGCTGGAGACCATCCACATGGTCCTGGAGCGCACGCCCCCGGAGCTGGTGGCGGACCTGTCCGTGAACGGCATCGTCATGTCCGGCGGCGGCAGCCTCCTCTGGGGCCTGGACAAGCTGATCACCAGCCGCACCGGCATCGAGGCCGTGGTGGTGGACGACACCCTGGCCTGCACCGCCTACGGCGCGGGCAAGCTCCTCCGGGAGCTGAACGACATGCCCGACGGCATGATCAACCTGGCCCGGCGGAGAGAGATGAAGTGAGCCCGGATGCAGAAAAAGACCGTGCCGCAGAGAAACACACTCTGCGGCGCGGTCTTTTTCCGGCTTCCCTCACATCCAGCGTTCCAGCCAGCCCAGCACGTCCCCGAACACCTCCGCCCGGTTTTGTTCGTTCAGCATCTCGTGCCGTCCGCCGGGGTAGAGTTTCAGAGTCAGCTCCCGCATCCCCGCCTTTTGGAAGCTCTTGAAGGCTTTGCCCACGCCCTTTCCCGCCGCGCCCACCGGGTCCAGCGCCCCGGAGAGGAACAGCACCGGCAGGTCCCGGTCCATCCGGGCGAGCTGGTCCGGCCTCTGGTTGAAGCGGATGCCGCACATCATGTCGTGCAGCAGCTGGGCGGAGGGGACGAAACCGCAGAGGGGGTCGGCCACATAGCGGTCCACCTGGGCCTCGTCCCGGCTCAGCCAGTCGAAGTCCGTGCGCCGGGGTTCAAAGGCATTGTTGTAGCTCCCGAAGGCCATCTGATTCAGCAGGGCGCTCTGATAGTCGGGGCTGTGCCGCCGGACCTCCAGCGCGCTCATCAGCCGCCCGGCGGCCAGCAGGGGGACGGGCTGCTGCCCCGTGCCGCTGAGGACCGCGCCCCGCAGACCGCCGGGATAGCGGATCAGATAGCTGCGGGTCAGGAAGCTGCCCATGCTGTGCCCGAAGAGGAAGTAGGGCAAATCGGGGAACTCCCCGTGGATCTGCGCATAGAGCCGGTGCATGTCGTCCACCGCCAGCTCCCAGCCGCCCCGGGCGGCGAAAATGCCCAGCGCCTCCGGGCTGCGGAGGCTCTGCCCGTGGCCCAGATGGTCGTTGGCCACCACGAGAAAGCCGTGTTCCGCCAGAAAAGCGGCGAAGGCGTCATAGCGGGCCGCGTACTCGGCGATGCCGTGGGCGATCTGCACCACGCCGCGCACCGCGCCCTCCGGGTCGCAGCGCCGGACGTGGATGGGGGTCTGACCGTCGCAGGATAAAAACGTGAAGTCGCTGAAACGGGGCATGAAAACGGCCTCCTTTTTTGTCTGGTTTTGTCAAGTTGCATTATAGTTCCCTTTTCCCGTTTCGTCAACCGGCACAAGAAAAAGGGGAGAAAGGCCCCGTTCGCACGGCGAAGGGACGGCTTTTTGGGACCACCCCAAGTTTTGCTTGTATTTTCCGGGAAAGCACAGTATAATGTGGAGAAATCTTTTTGTCCCCGTGCGGCCTGTGCCGCCAAGGGGGGACCCAACCCAGTTTTAGGAGCATGGCGAATATGAACCGTTTCAGAACATACATCCGTCCGGGCGCACGCGGACACCTGATCGGCGTCGGCGGCGTCAGCATGTCCC
>JAFYIF010000103.1 GCA_017538775.1 Oscillospiraceae bacterium
GGAATGATACTTTGGGAGGGGATCCCCTGTGATACGAACGCTTCTGGACGCTTTCACGGCGCGCTTCGGCCCGGGCGATGCGCCGCGGCTGTTCTTCGCGCCGGGGCGCGTGAACCTGATCGGCGAGCACACGGACTACAACGGCGGCCATGTGTTTCCCTGTGCCCTCAGCCTGGGCACCTGGTGTGCCGCGCGGCGGCGCTCCGACAGCACCGTGCGCCTGGCCACCGGCAACATCCCCCGCTCCGGCGTGCTCCGCCACCCCCTGGGCTACCGGGCCCGGCGCGGCAGCCGCTGCTGGAGCCGCTATCCGGAGAGCGTCATCAACGCCTTCCGCCACGCGGGCTTCCAGATCCCCACGGGCATGGATCTGTACTATTACGGCAACATCCCCTCCGGCTCCGGCCTGTCCTCCTCCGCCAGCATGGAGGTGGTGACCGGCGCGGTGCTGCGGGAGCTCTACGGCCTGCGCGTCAGCTCCGTTCGGCTGGCCCAGCTGGGCCAGTACGCGGAGAACGTCTATGTGGGCGTCCAGTGCGGCATCATGGACCAGTTCGCCTCCGCCATGGGGCGGCGCGCCCACGCCATCTACCTGGACACGGCCAGTCTGCGCTACGAGTACGCGCCGCTGCGCCTGCCGGACAGTTCCATCGTGGTCTGCAACAGCCGGGTGAAGCACTCCCTGGCCTCCAGCGAGTACAACCTGCGCCGCAGCCAGTGTGAGACGGCCCTGGCGGCCCTGCGGACGGTTCGGGACATCCCGGCCCTCTGCGCCCTGACGCCGGAGGAGTTTGAGGCCCTCTCCGAGCGCATCCCGGACCCGCTGTGCCGGAAGCGGGCCCGCCACGCGGTCCGCGAAAACGCCCGCACCCAGCAGGCGCTGGAGGCCCTGCGGGCCGACCGCCTTGCCGACTTTGGCCGCCTGATGAACGAAAGCCACGTCTCCCTGCGGGACGACTATGAAGTGAGCTGCCCGGAGCTGGACCTGCTGACCCGGCTGGCCTGGGACACGGAAGGGGTCGTCGGCAGCCGGATGACCGGCGGCGGCTTCGGCGGCTGCACAGTGAGCATCGTCAAAACAGAGGCGCTGGCGGACTTCCAGGAGAAGCTGGCCCGGGTCTACCGGGAGCGGACGGGCCTGGAAGCGGAGTTCTACACCGTGGAGGCGGGGGACGGCGTGCGGCGGCTGATCTGAGCGAAAACAAAAAACGGGCGCAGCGTGGGTTTTGTTCCGCGCTGCGCCCGTTCTTTGTCTTTTCGGCTTACTGATACATATGGGTCCGGATGTACTGCATGACCGTGGTCAGCGCCTCGCCCCGGAGGTGGAGGCCGTCGCCGTTCTGGCTGCTCTCCGGCAGATAGCCGTCCGCGCCCACCACGCTCTCAAAGCTGTAGAGGAAGCGGCAGCCGGTGTTCCCGGCGATCTGCTCGATCCAGCCGTTGGCCGCGTTGATCTTGGTGTTGTTGATCTGATCCTGGTGGGCATAGCTCCGGGCCACCGGATAGATGGAGTTCAGGATAATTTTTGTGCTGGGGCTGGCCTCCTGAATGGCCTGGACCAGGGCCGTGTAGTCCCGGATGAACCAGTCGCGGTCCATGGAGCTGACGCCGTTGATGCCCAGGGTGATCAGCAGATACTCCGGCTTGGCCCGGCGCACCGCCTCGGTGATAGAGATCTCTTCCCCGGTGGCGGGATAGACGACCTTGGCGATGGTCCAGTTGAACAGGGCCAGGGTGCCGCTCTTGGGCGTCCAGACCTGGCTGGGCGGGCAGAGGGCGGTAAAGCCGGCGTTGTAGTAGGCCGCGATGCCGTAGGTGGTGCTGTCGCCCAGGAAGATGATGCGGTTCAGGTAGTTCCGGCCCCCGTCGGCGCTCAGACCCAGGCGGGTCGGGGCTTTGTAGTCGCTGCTGTTCACCACGGCGGCGCTGGTGATGGGGTCATAGTCCACGACGAAGCCCAGCAGGGGCTGCAGGTCCCGGAGCTTGAAGTAGTTGTTGCCGTTGTCGTACTCGTTGGGGGCGATGTAATAGACGCTGAGCCCGGTGCGCTCCACCCCGTCCACGATCAGACTCTGGGGGCTGAGGCGACCCTTGGCGGTCTCGTTGCTGCTCATCACCAGGTCACCGGCGCTGCGGTGGGTGTAGGGCCGCCCGGTGTAGATCAGGATGCAGCCCCGCGTGGCGTCGAAGTCCACGTCAAACTGACTGGCCGTGCCGTCCAGCAGGGCGGCCAAGTCCCGCAGCTTGAAATAGTTGTAGTCCGCAATGGCGAACTTGTCGCAGTCCCGGAGGCTGCCGTTGACCCGCAGCAGGTTCCGGCTGCGGTAGACCGTCTGGAAGCCCTGCCCCGCAGCGGCGGCGGGCAGGGCCAGCACCAGCAGCAGACACAGCGCCAGGGCCAGACTCAGGATGTGCTTGCGATTTCGTTTCATCTTCTGTCTCCTCTTTCTTTTTGTCTATGAACAGGGCAAAACCGCCCAAATCCCGTCCGCAGCCGTCCCGCTCCGTCCGCGCCGGGAGGCCGTCGGCGCGGAGCCGAAAGCCGTCGGAACGAAATGGCCGGAGTGGGTCGTCTGCGCACCGGATCTGTGCGGTATCGCCTTGCATCCTCTCTCAGGGGTGGCGGGGCAAGCGCGCCCGCCGCGCTCAGCTCTGCGCCTGGAAGGCCCGGATGCCCTCGATGGTCTTCTGGTACTGGGTGCGGATCGCGGCCAGCTGCTCGCGCACCTCCGCGTCGCTCAGCTCGCGGATGTGGCCGGGGCGGAATTCCTCGGTGATGACGCCGGCGGCCTGGCTGAGGGACAGCAGTCCCAGGTTGCCGCAGACGCCCTTCAAAGCGTGCGCCCCCTCGAACAGCCCCACCGGGTCCATGGTCTCGCCGGCCTCCAGCAGGCGCGGGCAGCTCTTGTCGTCCAGCAGCTTCACGATGAAGCGCGCGATCATCTTGTCCATCATCAGGATCTTCTTGGCGGCGGCGTAGTCCCCGCCGATGTTGGTATACAGCTCCTGTACCGTCATGTTCAGCCCTCCAGTTTCATATCGTTCAGTTCTTTTTCGATCAAACGTGCGAATTCCGCGGGGGGAATGGGGCGGGAGAAGTAGTAGCCCTGCACCAGACTGCATCCGGCCTGCCGCAGCATCTCACACTGCTCGGCGGTCTCCACGCCCTCGGCCACCACCGGCACATGGAGGAATTCCGCGATGTCCAGCACCAGCTCGATGAGCTTGAAGTCCTTCTCGTTGCCCTTCTTCACGTTCTGAATGAACTTCATGTCCATCTTCAGCACGTCGATGGGCAGGGTGGAGATCATGTTCAGGGAGGAGTAGCCGGAGCCGAAGTCGTCCATCTCGATCTGGAAGCCCAGGTCCCGCAGATGCTGCACCCGCGCCACCAGCTGCTCCGGGTCATCGGTGTAGGCGCTCTCGGTGACCTCCAGCTTCAGCTCGTGGGTGGTCAGGCCGTTGGTTTCGACCAGCCCCAGCAGCTTTTCCTCCAGCGCCGGGTCGTACACGTCCACCCGGGACAGGTTGACGCTGACCGGGAGGGTGAAGCCGTACTCGGCTTTCCAGGCTGCGATCTGCCGCGCCGTCTCCGCCCAGACGTACTCGTCCACCATCTGGATCAGGCCGTTCTGTTCAAAGAGGGGGATGAAGGCGCCGGGGGAGATCATGCCGTGGTCCGGGTGCTTCCAGCGGATCAGCGCCTCGGCGCTGCGCAGGGCGGGGCGCGGCCCCTGGATGCCGTACTTGGGCTGGAAGTAGACCTGGAACTGCCGCTCTTCCACCGCCCGGTGGATGTCGTTCACCAGACCTTCGGAGAAGACCTCCTTGCGGTGCATCTCCATGTCGTAATACATCACGTCCCGGGAGAAGTTGCCCCGGAGCATGTTGCAGGCGATCTTCGCCTTGTCGAACTGGCTTTGCAGGTCGCCGATGCCCTCCAGCCTCGGGCAGACGCCGGTGCGCAGCCGGATGCGGCTGTTGCCGCTGATGGAGGCCAGCCGGGACTGGAGCGCCTCCAGCAGCTCCTGATAGCTCTCCGCGTGGCGGATGTAGACGCAGAACTGGTCGGCCTCCATGCGTCCGCCGATGGCGCCGACGCCGTTGGTCTGGTCCAGGATGGCCTCTCCGATCAGGCCCAGCACCCGGTCGCCGAAGTCGCGGCCATAGAGGTCGTTGACCAGATGGAAGCGCTCAATGTTCAGGACCACCGCGTCCATGTCCCAGTCGGGGTGATAGCGGTTGATGCGCTCGGCGTACTGGAAGAAGAAGTTGCCGGTGTAAAGCCCCGTCAGCTCGTCCCGCTCCGCCGCCTGGATGATGGTGCGCCCTTCGCTGAGCTCGATGATGCGCGCCACCCGCGCCAGAATGATTTCGTGCATGTCAAAGGGCTTGGTGATGAAGTCCGCCGCGCCCAGCTGCAAAGCCCGCAGCTCCGCGGCGCGTTCGGCGGTCAGGACGATGATGGGGATGCGCCGCAGCGCCTCGTCCGCGTGGACCGCCGCCAGGACCTGGAAGCCGTCCATCACGGGCATCATCAGGTCCAGCAGCACGATGCTGAGCATGTCCTGATGGGCGCGGATGAGCTCCATGGCCTGCTGGCCGTTTTCGGCGAAGAGCAGGTCGTAGTCGTCGCTCAGGAACATCTCCAGCAGTTCCCGGTTAATCTCCTGATCGTCCACCACCAGCACCAGGCGGCGTGTGTTGATTCCGTTTGAATAAGCCATAGGCCCGTAACCTCGTCAGATGTTTTTCGGGGGTTGTCCTCAGTTTCTGTCAGTATACCGTATGCCGCGCAGAAAAACAACTCTTTTTTCCAGTTTTGCAGGAAAAGCTTTCTATGTCGCGCCCCCGTCCGGTTCGCCGACGGCCTCCAGGAAGTACAGCCGGGCGGAGAAGTCCGGCATACAGCGCACCTCCGCATTGTGTCCCACGGCGGCGAAGCCCTGCCGGAGCGTCGCGCCGGGCCCCATGAGCTGGGCCCCGGAGAGGACCTGGTCCTCCCGCTCCCCGGGCAGCTTCACCAGCTTGGCGATCAGCCCGTGCAGGGCGGAATCCTGCCGGATGTGGATCGGGGAGCTGGTATTGATGAGGCTGCCGAAGCGCCGGACATCCACCGCTTTCGGCTCGTTCCGGAAGCGGTAGCGCCGCGCCGGGTCCAGCCCCCGGGCAAAGTAGCGGTCGTTGGGCCGGTTGGCCCGGGCCAGCTCCCGGAGGAAGAGCCCCACGGCCCGGGACCGGTCCGGGGCCACGCAGCACCACTGGTGGTCGTTTCCGCTGCGGACGCGGTAGAAGTCCCCGAATTGCAGCACCTCCCGCCAGCGGCGGTAGGTCTCCACCTGGGCGCGCAGCTCCCGGCGCTGGGCCGGGGACAGGTCCCGCAGGTCCAGCTCATAGCCCAGCAGCCCGAAGGCGGCCACGGCAAAGCGGCTGTCCGGGGGCGTGGAGCGCAGGGTCTGGTGGTTGGGACAGGCCGAGACATGGGCGGCGACGCAGCTCTGGGGATAGCCGTAGCTGTAGCCCTCCTGGATGCGCGCCCGGGCCAGGGCGTCCGTGTTGTCGCTGGCCCAGATCTGCGGGAAGAAGCAGAGGATGCCCGGGTCGAAGCGGTTGCCGCCGGAGGCGCAGCCCTCGAAGAGGAGGTCCGGGAAGCGGCGCGTCAGCTCCCCCAGGACCCGGTAGAGGCCCAGAATGTAGCGGTGGGCCACCTCGCCCTGCTGCCGGGCCACCAGGTGGGGGGAGAAGGCGTCGGAGAAATTGCGGTTGTAGTCCCATTTCACATAGCTGATGGGGGCGGAGGAAAACAGCTCCGTCAGGGTGTCGATCAGATGATCCTGGACCGCCGGATTGCAGAGGTCCAGCAGCCGCTGATTGCGCCCCTCCGCGTGGTGCTGGCCGGGGATGGACAGGGCCCAGTCCGGGTGGGCCCGGTAGAGATCGCTGTCGCAGTTCACCATCTCCGGCTCCACCCAGATGCCGCACTGCAGCCCCAGGGCGTTGATCCGGCGGCAGAGTCCGGCCAGCCCCTCGGGCAGCTTTTGCCGGTCCGGCGTCCAGTCTCCCAGGGCGCGGCTGTCGTCGCTGCGGCCGGAAAACCAGCCGTCGTCCACCACGAACAGCTCCACGCCGATGTCGCGCCCGGCCTTTGCCAGGGCGAGCAGCCCGCGCTCGGAGATGTCGAAATAGCAGGCTTCCCAACTATTGAGCAAAATGGGGCGGGTCTGGCGCTTCCATCTCCCCCGCACCACATGCTCCCGCACGAAAAAATGCAGCTTCCGGGAAAGCCCGGTGAAGCCCGCCGGGGAGTGGCACAGCACGGCCTCCGGGCTTTCAAAGCGCTCCCCCGGGGCCAGAAGCCAGCGGAAGCCCTCCGGCTGGATGCCGCTGACCACGCGGGTCTTGCCAAAGGGGCTGCGCTCCACGGCGGCGTAGTGGCTGCCGCTGTAGAGCAGGTGGAAGCCCCAGCAGTCCCCGGCGCACTCCGTGGCGGCGGGGTCGTGGACGAGGAAAAAGGGATTGCAGCGGCTGGAGGAGGCCCCGGCGCGGGATTCCAGCACCAGCTTCCCGGCGGAAAGGGGGATGCAGTGCCGCTCCATCTCCCGGGCCCAGGCCCCGAAAAAGCCGCTGACAGAAAGCTCCCGTTCCGGCAGGTCCAGCTGCATGGAGAGGAAGCGCTCCAGCTGCACCTCGCCCTCCCCGCTGTTGACCAGGACGTTCCGGCGGCAGAGGCAGTCGCAGTCAGCCCAGAGCCAGTAGTGGGTCTCCAGCGTCAGGCCGCCGTTCCGGTCTCGATAGCAGACGCAGAGGTGTTCCGCTCCGCCCGTCTCCCCGTAGCTGCCGGGGAGGGGGGTCTGGGGCGGCTGGGCCTCGTCGATGCTGTGGCTTTGATAGACAAAGTCGCAGCTGCGGCTGCCGTCGGGCTGCACCAGGACCAGCATGGGCTCCCGGCTGTCCCCCTTGCCCGGCGCGGAGAACTCCAGACACACGTCCTCCAGACTCAGCTCCGGGTGCGCTTTGTCATAGACCACGGTGTTCCCCGGGGCGAAGGCCCGGGGCTCCGACAGGGCCAGCACCTCCGCCAACGTCTCCAGCGGAAGGCGTGCGCAGCAGCAGAGCTGCTCCGGCTGGCCCGTGGGCAGAATGCGGAAGGCATAGCTCAGCCCCGGCGTCTCCAGCACGAAGGCCGGGCACTCCTCGCCGAACACGCGGATCATGCGTCGGTCTCCTGAGCGCGCAGAGCGCCGATCTTCGACAGGATCTCCCGCTCGTTATAGAAGAGGAAGAGCACCGCGCCGATCAGGCAGGCGGCGGTGGCCACAATGGCCGCCGTGCGGTATGGCCCCTGGATCTGGAGCTGGAGCTCGTCGGTCAGCCGCTCCACCCCCGCGCCGTCCGTGTGCTCCTGGACGATGGCGACGGCTGCGGCGGTGATGGAGGTGTAGATCAGCATACTGAGGGCCTGGCCCAGCTTCATAGCGAAGGTGCGGGCGGCGAAGAACATGCCGCTCCGGTCCTCCCCGGTCTCCAGGGTGTTCAGCTCGGACACGTCGGCCACGCAGGCCTGGGGCAGGATGCCCAGGATCGCCATGGGGATGCCCGCCGTCACCGCCACCAGGAAGCCCCAGCTCATCCCGGTCCCGGCCACGGAAGTCAGGAAGAAGACCGCGGCGTAGGCGAAAAAGCCCACCACGATGATCCGCTTCTTTCCCAGCTTCGGGGCCAGACGGTTCACCAGCGGATAGAGGCAGAGGGAGACCACGGTCATCACCACGGTGAGCAGGAAGGTGTTCTCCGCCGGTATGCCCATCAGGCGGGTCTCAAAGTCCGCCAGCCCGGTCTGGAACAGGGTCACGGCGAAGAAATAGATCACGTCGGCGTAGACGAAGCGGCGGAACTGCCGGTTGCGGTAGGTCAGGACCAGGGAGCGGAAGACCGGGGACTGGACGGGCTTGCCCTCAATGTAGTCCCGCTCGCGGATGTACAGGGCGGGCACCAGCATGGCGACGGCGGCCAGGGCGCACATGAGGCCGATGGCGATGCGCAGGGCGTTTTCCTGGCTGCCCGCCATGCCCTCCAGCGCCCCGGCCAGGGAGGGCACCAGCGTAGCCAGGGAGAAGCCCGCGATGTAGGTGAAGGAGATGTAGGTGGAGACATTGATGCGGTGCTTCTGCGTGTCTCCCAGCTCGGCGATCAGGGCGTTGTAGGGGGTGCAGTAGATGGTCATCAGCAGATAGAACAGCATCAGCAGCGCGAACATGATGGCGTTGTTGGCCGCCAGGCTCGCCGTCTGGGGCAGCACAAACACGGCCACCGTGACCAGGGCGAAGGGGATCGCGGCGGCACGCAGGAAGGGGATGCGCCGCCCGCCCTTGAAAGCCGCTCGGTCGGACCAGCTGGCCACCAGCGGGTCGGTGACGGCGTCGAAGAGGCGGCCCACCATGGTGATCAGGCCGAAGAGGGTGACGGAGGCCAGGATGGGGCTTTGGGTGATGAACTGCCCGAAGATGCCGTTGGTCTCCCCGGGGCTGTGGACGCCGGTGTACAGGTGGACCAGCCAGGTGGAGATGATGCCGGAGAGCAGGCTCCAGCCAAACTGCCCTACCGCGAAGATCCAAAGCAGCTTGTTGGTGATGGGCTTTTTGGGGGTGAATGGTGCCATGACGAAATGCTCCTCTCTTTTTCCGCTTGTGTAAGCAGGCGGCGGGACAGTCTCCCGCCGCCTGGTTTTACCGTTCTTTCAGGCGCATCGCCAGTTCCACTGCGCGGTAGGCCCCGTCGTAGAGGCCCTGCTTGCGGTTTGCCTGGATGCAGTCGCACATCTCCTCCAGCAGCTCTGAGCTGTCCAGAAACAGGTCCAGCATCTGCAGGGTGTGGGGGATGTCCCGGCACTCGGTGGTGCCGTCGCCCACTTCCGCAGCGTGGATGGCGCCCCAGCGCTCGTGGCCGCCGATGCGCCGAAGGAAGAGCTTGGGCACCGGGTAAAAGGCCAGCTCACTGGGCTTGGTCACCAGCAGGTCACAGACCCGCAGCAGCAGATTTGTGGAGTAGACCGCCTGGAAAATGTCCGTGTGGCAGAAGACGTGGACGCCCCGAACTGTGCCATGCAGGGCGGTTTCGGCAAAGCGGCAGGTCTCCGCCCAGTCGTCGAAGTGGGTCTCGGCCACGCCCGCCAGCCCCGGCACGGCGGCGCAGAGCTTGTCCCAGACCGGCCGGTAGTCGCCCAGGTTCAGCAGCAGTGCCGCCTCCCCGCGCATGATCCGGGGGCGCAGGTGTCGCACGATGGCGGCAAAGGTCTCCTGCTGGGCCCCGGCCCCGCCGATGCTGA
>JAFYIF010000104.1 GCA_017538775.1 Oscillospiraceae bacterium
GAGGTGGGCTCGATGAGGACGGAGTCCGGCCCCAGCGCTCCCTTTTCCTCCGCGTCCTCAATCATCGCCCGGGCGATGCGGTCTTTGACGCTCCCGGCGGGGTTGAAGGCCTCCAGCTTCAGCAGCAGTCTGCTCTCCAGGCCCAGCGCCTGTTCCAGATGGATCGGCTCCAAAAGGGGCGTTCTGCCGATCAGCCCCAGCGTGCCCTGATAGATGTTCGCCATTTCTCTGTCCTTCCTTTCCATATCACAGCGCCGCGAAGCCCTTTTCCAGGTCCGCGAGAATGTCGTCGATGTGCTCCGTGCCCACGGAGAGCCGGATGGTGTTCGGGTGGATGCCCGCCGCTTCCAGTTCCTCCGGCGTGAGCTGGGAGTGGGTCGTGCTGGCGGGGTGGATGACCAGACTTTTCACGTCCGCCACGTTTGCCAGCAGGGAGTGGAGCTCCAGCGCGTCGATGAAGGCGAAGGCCTCCTTCTGTCCGCCCCGGATGTCGAAGGTGAAGATGGAGCCGCCGCCCCGGGGGAAGAAGCGCTCGTACAGCGCGTGGTCCGGGTGCTCCGGGAGGGAGGGGTGATGGACGCGCTCCACCAGCGGGTGTCGGGCCAGATAGTCCACCACGCGCCGGGTGTTCTCCGCGTGGCGCTCCAGCCGCAGGGAGAGGGTCTCCGTCCCTTGCAGCAGCAGGAAGGCCGCGAAGGGGGAGATGCAGGCCCCGGTGTCCCGCAGCAGAATCGCCCGGACGTAGGTGGCGAAGGCCGCGCTGCCCGCCGCCTCGGTGAAGCGGACGCCGTGATAGCTGGGGTTGGGCTCGCTGAGCCAGGGGTAACGCCCGCTTTTGGCCCAGTCGAAGCTGCCCGCGTCCACGATCACGCCGCCCAGGGTGGTGCCGTGGCCGCCGATGAACTTCGTGGCGGAATGCACGACGAGGTCCGCGCCGTGTTCGATGGGGCGGATCAAATACGGCGTGCCGAAGGTGTTGTCGATGACCAGCGGAATGCCCTTCGCGTGGGCCAGGGCCGCCAGCGCGTCGATGTCCGGGATGTCGCTGTTGGGGTTGCCCAGGGTCTCGATGTACAGGGCTTTGGTGTTGGGCCGGATGGCCGCCTCCACCTCGTGTAAGTCGTGGATGTTGACGAAGCTGGTTTCGATGCCGTAGAGCGGCAGGGTGTGGGCCAGCAGGTTGGCGCTGCCGCCGTAGATGGTCTTCTGGGCGACGATGTGCTCCCCGGCCTTCGCCAGGGCCTGGACGGTGTAGGTGATGGCCGCCGCGCCGGAGGCCAGGGCCAGCCCGGCCACGCCGCCCTCCAGGGCCGCGATACGGGTCTCAAACACCCCTTGGGTGGAGTTGGTCAGCCGCCCGTAGATGTTGCCGGGGTCGGCCAGGCCGAAGCGGTCGGCCGCGTGCTGGGCGCTGTGGAACACATAGCTGGTAGTGGCGTAGATGGGCACCGCCCGGGCGTCGCTGACCGGGTCGGGGCTTTCCTGCCCCACATGGATCTGCAGGGTCTCGAAGCGATAATTGGACATGCTGCACCTCGTTCTGTTTTTATAGAATGTGGTTTCCCTCCTGACAGAAAGCGGTGCACATTCGCCCGAAGCGGTAGTTGGCGCGCAGCAGGCGCGGAAAATGGAAGCGCATGGTCGTTTCCTCCTGTCTTACTGTGTCTTCTCCCGCACTCTCGTCTCGTAGTCCTCCAGCGCGGCGCGGACGGCCTGTTCGGCCAGCACGCTGCAGTGCAGTTTGTAATCGGGCAGCCCGTCCAGGGCCTCCGCCACGGCTTTGTTGGTCAGGGCCAGGGCCTCGGAGACGGGTTTGCCTTTGATCAGCTCCGTGGCCATGGAACTGGAGGCAATGGCGCTGCCGCAGCCGAAGGTCTCAAACTTCACGTCGGCGATGACGCCGTCGGTGATTTTCAGATACATCTTCATGATGTCGCCGCATTTGGCGTTGCCCACCTGGCCCACGCCGTCGGCGTCGGGGATGACGCCCACGTTGCGGGGGTTGCGGAAGTGGTCCATCACTTTTTCACTGTATAAGGCCATGGTCTCTCCTCCTCACAGGACGAAGGGGGCTTTCCCCTCCGCCCGCTCGCGCCAGACCGGGGAAAAGCCGCGCAGGTATTCCACCACGTCCCGGACGTTCTCTATGATGTAGTCGATCTCCGCCTCCGTGGTCTCCGGCCCCAGACTCAGGCGCAGGGAGCCGTGGGCCACGTCGTGGCTGCGGCCAATGGCCAGCAGCACATGGCTGGGGTCCAGGGCCCCGGAGGTACAGGCGCTGCCGGAGGAGGCGGCGATGCCCCGGTCGTCCAGCAGAAGCAGCAGGGCCTCGCCCTCGATCCCCTCGAAGCAGAAGCTGACGTTCCCCGGCAGACGGCGCAGGGCGTCCCCGTTCCGGGCGGCGTGGGGGATCGTCTGCAGGCCTTCGATGAGCCGGTCGCGCAGCGGGATCAGCCGCGCTGCGTTCTGCTCCATCTGCGCGGCGGATTCCCGGAGCGCCGCGGCCATGCCCGCCACGGCGGGGACGTTCTCCGTCCCGGCGCGCTTGCCCCGCTCCTGGGCCCCGCCCTCGATCAGCGGCGTCAGGGCGACGCCCCGGCGGGCGTAGAGGAAGCCGACGCCCTTCGGGCCGTGGAACTTGTGGGCGGAGGCGGAGAGCAGGTCGATGTGGTCGGCCTGCACGTCGATGGGCAGCTGGCCCACCGCCTGCACCGCGTCCGTGTGGAACAGCACGCCCCGGGCGCGGCAGATCGCCCCCAGTTCCCGGATGGGCTGGACCGTGCCGATCTCGTTGTTGGCATACATGACGGAGACCAGGCAGGTGTCGGGCCGGATGGCCGCTTCCAGTTCCTCCGGACGCACCAGGCCGTCGGTGTGGACATCCAGCAGCGTCACGGAGAAGCCCTCCCGGGCCAGCCGGTCCAGCGTGTGCAGCACCGCGTGGTGCTCAAAGGCGGTGGAGATGATGTGGGTCTTCCCCTGTCTGCGCCCCAGGGCGGCGGCGGAGCGGAGGGCCTGGTTGTCGGCCTCGCTGCCCCCGGAGGTGAAGGTCAGCTCCCGGGGGGCAGCGTGCAGCAGCGCCGCGATCTCTTCCCGCGCCGTCTCCAGCGTCTCTTTGGCCCGCTGGCCCGGCGTGTGCAGGCTGGAGGGGTTGCCGTAGCGTTCCTCCATACAGTGCAGCATGGCTGCAAGGGCGGCGGGACACATGGGCGTGGTGGCGGCGTTGTCTGCGTAGATCCTCATGGCGCGGCTCCTTGTCGTTGGCGTTTTTCACACTATACACATATTCGCCCAGTATGTCAATAGGTAAATCGAAAAAAATCGCCCCTTGTGCGCGCCGCCCTTTGGCGATATAATCGGGACAACATGAGTTTGGGGCGGTGATTGCATGATTTCGACCAAGGGGCGCTATGCCCTGCGCGTGATGCTGGACCTGGCCGCGCAGGACCGGGGGGAACCCATCCCCCTCAGGGACATCGCGGCCCGGCAGGAGATCTCCAAGAAGTATCTGGAGATCATCGTCCGGGAACTGGTGGCGGCGGGCCTCGTCTCCGGCGTCAGCGGCAAGGGCGGCGGCTACCGGCTGTGCCGGAAGCCGGAGGACTATTCGGTGGGGGAGATCCTGGAATCCACCGAAGGGCCGCTGTACACGGTCTCCTGTCTGGCCGCGGGTGCGCCGCCCTGTCCCCGGGCCTCGGACTGCCTGACCCTGCCGCTCTGGGCGGAGTATGAGCGGCTGACCCACGACTTTTTTTACGGCAAGCGTCTGAGCGAGCTGCTGCCGCGCTGAGGGCCCCCGGCGCCCCCTCACCTGCTTTTCGGGATGCGCACCGTCACGACCACGGCTTCCTCCGTCTCCTCCCGGCGGAGCTGGGCGTCGATGCCGCCGGAGCGCATCAGGTTCAGGCTGCGGTCCAGGGTGTTCAGGAACAGCCGAAGGTCTTTCATCAGAAAGACGCTGCGCCGCCGGGCGGCGGGTTCTTTGGGCTGCTCCGTCGATGTGCCGCCGCACAGGCGCTCCACATAGGCCTCCGCCGCCGCTACGTTCATCCGCTGCTCCACCATGAAGTCCAGGGCCTGGCGCTGGAGTTCCTCCCCTTCCAGCCGCAGCAGGGCCCGGGCGTGGCGCTCCCCCAGGCCCGCGCTGCGCAGCCGCTCCCGCACGTCCGTCGGCAGACGCAGAATGCGCAGCTTGTTGGCCACCGCGCTCTGGCTCTTGCCCAGCCGCCGGGCCACCTGCTCCTGACTCAGCCCGAAGAGGCGGATAAGCTGGCGGATGCCCTCGGCCTCCTCCAGAAAGTCCAGGTCTCGGCGCTGGATGTTCTCGATCAGGGCGATGAGGCCGCTTTGCTCCATGTCCACGTCCATGACGATGCAGGGCACCTCCCGCAGCCCCGCCAGCCGCGCCGCCCGCAGACGACGCTCCCCGGCGATCAGCTCGAAGCGGTCCCCGCGCAGGCGGACGGTCAGGGGCTGCAGGACCCCGTGCTGGGCGATGGAGTCCCGCAGTTCCTCCAGGCCCTCCCGGGTGATGTGCTGCCGGGGCTGCAGCGGCCCGGGCATGATGTCCTCCACACGCACATAACAGACCGAGCGCACGATGCGCCCCGGCGCGGATACCGCCATGGGTCTCCCCCCTTCCCTGCTTTCCTCCACCATAGCGCAAAGCGGGCGCAAATCCGGGCGAAAGGATGCGCGCTGTCCGCTCTTTTCCGCGTGGAGACCGGCGCGCCCCAATGCCGCACTTTTTCGCGCCGCCTTGCGCAAATCTCTTGACGAAACGGGGAAAAGGTTGTAAGATAGGATTCGTTCACACGGACAAGCGCCGGGACGCGCCCTGCGGCGGTTTCGGTAAAATACAGATTGAAAGGTGGCGAAGATATGGGCTTTGTCCCCCAAATCACCTGCCGCCATTGCGGCAAAAAATACTCCGCACTGCACAGCCGCTGCCCCAGCTGCGGCACGCGGCACGTCAAGCAGACCTCCCGCACGACGGCCACCACCGCCAGCGTCCGCTCCGGAACGGCGGCCGCCGCCCGCGCCGATACCAACGCCCGGTGGCAGTTCATCTTTGGCTGCATCCTGATCGTCGCCGTCCTGGTGGCCGTCATCGTCCTGATCACCGCCAGCCTCGGCCCCAAGACCACGCCGGAGCCCGCCGTCACGCCCCCGCCCCCGCTGGAGGTCACGCCGACGCCCACCCCGACGCCGACGCCCACC
>JAFYIF010000009.1 GCA_017538775.1 Oscillospiraceae bacterium
ATGCCGCCGGAGCTGCGCGCCCGGCTGGAGCGGGCCAGAAAGGAGGCGGAGCGATGAGTCAGGCACTTTTGAAAGTGGAAGGGCTGCATCAGCACTTCCCCATCTCCCGCCGTTTCACGGTGAAGGCCGTCAACGGCGTGTCCTTTGAGATCCACCCCGGGGAGACCTACGGCCTGGTGGGGGAGTCCGGCTCCGGCAAGACCACCATCGGCCGCAGCATCATCCGGCTGCACAGCCCCACGGCGGGCACCGTCACCTTCAACGGGAAGTGCATCTCCGGCCCTCTGGACCGGGAGACCCGGACCATGCTCCGGAAGGACATGCAGATGATCTTCCAGGACCCCATGAGCAGCCTGAACCCCCGGAAGAAGGTGGGGGACATCATCGGCGAGGGCCTGGACATCCACCGCCGCTGCGCCAGCCGCGCCGAGCGGGACGCGCTGGTGGCCGGGATGCTGCAAAAGGTGGGCCTGTCCCCGGCCCACGCGGAGCGCTATCCCCACCAGTTCTCCGGCGGCCAGCGCCAGCGGGTGGGCATCGCCCGGGCCCTGGTGATGAACCCGAAGCTCATCATCGCCGACGAGTGCATCTCCGCCCTGGACGTGTCCATCCAGGCCCAGGTGGTGAACCTGATGCGCGACATCCAGGACGAGACCGGCTGCGCCTATCTCTTCATCGCCCACGACCTGAGCATGGTCAAATACATCTCCGACCGCATCGGCGTGTTGCACCTGGGCTACCTGGTGGAGACCGGCACCACGGAGGAGATCTTCTCCCACCCGGTCCACCCCTACACCCGGAGCCTGATCTCCGCCGTCCCCCAGCCCAACCCGGAGCTGGAAAAACGCCGCGTCGCCCTGAGCTACGACCGGGCAAAAGAGGGCGTGGACTACGCCGCCGGGACCGAGCACGCCCTGGGGGGAAGCCACACGGTGCTGGCGACGGACGAGGAGTTTGCGAAGTGGCGGGCGGAGGCGGGGCTGGGTTGAGCCGGGCCTGAAGGAAGGAGGAATCCTCATGAGCAGAGTATATACGGTCTCGGAGCTGCGGGACACCTTGCATCCGGTGTTCGCGCAACACGGCGTCCGCAATGCGGTGTTATTCGGCTCCTACGCCAAGGGTCAGGCGACGGAGCGCAGCGACGTGGATCTGCTGGTGGACAGCGGTCTGCGTGGGCTGGCTTTCTTCGGTCTGCTGGAAAGCGTTGTGACCGCGCTGGACGTTCCCGTGGACCTGATCGATGTGACACAGCTCGAACGCGGTTCTCTGATCGACTGCGAGATTCGGAAAAGCGGGGTGCAGATTTATCGGAGACAAGCGCAACGCGCTTGCGAGGCACAGGTATGTTGATGAACCAGTCGGAATACCTGCAAATGATCTCTTCCATCAAGCATGAGATCAAGAACGCGCAATATCGCGCCGTTCTCGGGGCGAACCGGGAGCTGATTTTGCTCTATTGGCGGATCGGGCAGATCATCAACGCGCACAAGACCTGGGGCAGCACATTTATTGAAAACCTGGCGGCGGACATCAAGTTGGAGTTTCCGGATGCCACAGGGTATTCTGTTCGAAATCTGAAATATATGGCGAAGCTTGCGACGACCTATCCTGACGAACAGTTTGTGCAACAGCTTGTTGCACAAATTCCGTGGGGACAGAATCTCGTGCTGCTGGATAAGGTACCGGATGAATCAGCCCGAAGCTGGTATCTTGCGGCCTGCGCACAAAACGGCTGGTCCCGCAACGTCCTTGTTCACCAGATAGAAAGCGGGCTGTACGAACGTCAGACGCTCTCGCATAAGGTCAACAACTTCCCTGCGGCGCTGCCGCCGGAGCAGAGCGAGCTGGCGCAGCAGATGATGAAGGACCCGTATATCTTCGATTTCATTCCATTCCGTGAGGATGTGGTGGAACGGGACATGGAGCGGGCCCTGGTTTCCGAGGTTTCCAAGCTGCTTCTGGAGCTCGGAACGGGCTTTGCGTTCCTCGGGAATCAGTATCATCTGAACGTGGGCGGCGACGATTTCTATCTCGATCTTCTGTTCTATCACCTGAAGCTTCGCAGCTATGTGGTGATCGAGCTGAAAACCGGGGAGTTCAAGCCGGAGTATGCCGGACAGCTGAATTTCTACCTTTCCGCCGTCGACGGCCTGCTCAAAACGGAGGATGACAATCCGTCCATCGGGCTTCTGCTCTGCAAGACGAAGAACAACCTCGTCGCGGAGTATTCCCTGAAAGACATTTCCAAGCCCATGGGCGTCAGCGAGTATCGCGTCACCGGCGTCCTGCCGGAGGAGCTGCGGAATCAGCTGCCCAGCATCGAGGATCTGCAGACCCGCATCCTGCCGCCGCATATTCGCAGCGCTTCGGAGGGCGACGGCGAATAGTTCCCTTGCGCAATCAACAGAACCAGGACGCCCCGCGGTTTTTGGCCGCATGGCGTCCTGGTTTTCTCATCCTTCCCGGTCGAAGTCCCGCAGCTGGACCGCGCTCTGGTAGGCGCTGGCTTTGGTGAAGTAGCGGACGGACTTTTTGTACTGCCTGGCCGTGTCGATGATGCGGTAATAGGCTTTGTGGGCCAGGGCGTTGGGCTGGACCCAGAGTACGTCTGCCCGGCGGATGATGGAGGTGTCGAACTTGAAGTCCTTCTCGATGAAGCGCACGTTGCCCTGGAGGCGGCGGCGGATGGCGTTGGACCAGGTCTCGTGCCCGCCGAAGACCAGGGTGTTGCGCCGGACCTCATAGGGGAAGCCGTCTTCCGCTTCCTCTGAGGGCTCCTCCTCCGGCTCCTGGTCGTTCTCCCGGTTGAAGATCAGCTCCCGCAGGTCCGCCAGCTCCCGGTGTTCCCGGGCGGCCTGGGTCCGGCTTTCCTCCAGGGCCTTCCGGGCGTCCCGGGCGGCCTTGTCCGCCTCGTGCAGCGCCGCCCGCAGGCGCTTGAGCTCCGCCTTGTCCGCCGGGTCGGTTTCGGCGGCGGGTCCTTCCTCCTGGGCGGGCGCGTCTTCGGACTCCGGCTCCCAGAGCCACTGCTGCCGCCGGGCCGTGCCCAGGGCACCCATGACGGAGAGCAGCAGCGCAGCCTCCGTTCCGGTGACGCCGTATTCCGCCAGCACCCCGGCCCGGGGCAGATAGCGGTTCAGGGTCCGGGGCAGGAGGCAGCCCGTCTCCTCGTAGAGCAATTGGGCCAGGCTGCGGGGAAACTGGTCCCCCTCCCGCCGGTAGCGCCGCTCGTTCCAGTCCGGCAGGGCCGGGGGCGGGTCGGGCATCGGGGGGGCTTCCTCCTCCGGCTCCAGTTCAAATTCCACAATGCCCCAGGGCAGGGACTCCAGCACCGTCTGCATCAGCGCGTTCACCGGGCCGTAGAGCCAGGGCAGGGAGCTGCCCGTGTCGATCAGGTACAGCAGCGCGAAACACAGTCCGTAGGGGTCCTCCACCGGGAGGGGAGCTTCCTCCCGGTCGGGCGGGTCGCCCAGGGCGGTATGGAGCCACAGCGTCTGCTGCTCCAGCAGCACGGACTTCGTCGCGTCCAGCACCGCACGCTCTTCTTTCTCCTGCCGTTCCAGCTCCAGGAACAGGGTGTGGACCCGGCCCATCAGCCGCTCGGCGAGGGGAAGGGAGCCGTCCCGATCCTCGGGGACGGTGGGGTTCTGAAGCACGGGCAGCAGCGGACCGGGCGCGGTGCCCCGCCCGCCCCGGCGCTGCCGGTCGGTCAGATCCCGGATCTCGGAGAGCAGCGCGTACAGTTGGTCGCAGACCTGGTTGTAGGCGGCGCAGTGTTCGTTGTACTCCCGGTGCTTGCGCGCGATCTCCCGGTGCAGGGGCAGCATCTGCGCAAAATAGCGCTCCACCCACTGCCAGAGCAGGTCCCGAAAGGCCGCCGTCTCCCGGGCCACCGCCTCCGGGGGGAGCAGGGCGCAGATCGCTTCAAAGGTGCGGCGCTCCGGGCAGTCGGGCCGGATACCGGCGGCGCTGGCCCGGTCCCGCAGCAGGGTTGTCAATTCCCCGTCCGACTCCGGCGGCCCGTTGCGGTGAATCAACACATGGCTCATGGCGGCCACCAGCTCTTCGGCGTACTGGGCGTCCCAGAAGGAGACGGTGAAGTCCTGCCAGTCCAGCGCGTCCTCCGGCGGCAGATGTGGGTGGACGGCCAGCGGATCCGCGTGGTCCAGGATCCATATTGCGGCGGCGCAGAGGATCTGCTCCTGGAATTCCGGGTTGGGCAGGTTTTCCGTGATGGCGCACAGCCGCACCCAGTCCTCTCCCAGGGTGTTGGGATGCAGCCCGTCCCCGACGGCGCAGCGCTCCTCCACCGTGGGCAGCGTCTCCAGGATCGCCTGTCTCCGGCGGCTCTGCCAGGGCTCGCCCAGCTCCGTGATGGGCACTTTCGCTTTCTGAAGCATCTTGCTCTGTCGGCGCAGACTGGTCTGAATGTAGCGCTCCCACTCCTGCGCACCGCTTCGGACGCGCTCGGGCCGGAGCAGCGCGTGCTTTTTGGGGATCGGGTTCTGTTTGGGATTCGTGGACATGGCGCTATGTCCTCCTTTCGTTGGCTTTTCCTCTATTTTATCCGAACTGCCCGGTCGAATCAAGTCGGATTTTCCCGCCGATTGGAGGAATTGACAAACGCCGCGCCCTGGGGTAGAATCGGGGACAGAAAACCGAATACGCGGAAAAATGCGTGTACAAAGCGCCGACGCCCCCCGGGGCGTCGAGGGAACGCGGATGCAAATTCCGGGCTATCCCAGTAACCGTGAAGCTGACGAACGGACAGAGTGAAGTCACTGTCCCCTCCGGGGGATGGGAAGGCGTCCGGGAGGAAGAAGCCAAGCCGGGAGACCTGTTTTTTCGCGGGAACGTGGATGCTGCTGGGGTGCGGCATAAGCGGAGCGGCGACGCCGCTTTGTTTTGCTGCCCTTCGACGGATGTTGAGGGGCGATTTTTATGACCTGAAAGGAGAACACACGATGAAGAACCTGACTGCCATTTTGCTGGCCCTGTGCCTGACGCTGCTGCTGGCGTCCTGCGGCGCGGCCCCCGCCGCCGGGGACCGGCCCGCGGAGAGCGCCGTCCGCCTCACGGACATGACCGGGCGGGAGATCACGCTGGACGCCCCGGCCACGCGGGTGGTGGCCCTGTCGGCGGCGGACTGCGAGCTGCTGTACGCCGTGGGGGCGGGGGAGGCCCTGGTGGGGCGCGGGGAGTACTGCGACTATCCCGCCGAGGTGCTGGCCGTGCCCTCCGTCCAGTCCGGCTATGACACCAACATCGAGCAGATCATCGCCCTGGAGCCGGAGGTGCTGCTGATGAGCACCATGGCCCAGACCGAGGAGCAGGTGGCCCAGCTGGAGGCGGCGGGCATCCGCGTGGTGGTCTCCGACGCCCAGGATATCGCCGGGGTCTACACGGCCCTGGAGATGATAGGCAAGCTGATGGGCCGGGAGGCCGAGGCCGCCGCCGTGGCCGAGGACATGCGCGCCGGGCTGGCGGAGCTGGCCGAAAACGCCGCGGGCGCGGGCCGGACCGTCTACTTCGAGGTCTCCCCGCTCCAGTGGGGCCTCTGGGCCGCCGGGAACGGCACCTTCATGAACGAGGTGGCGGAGCTGCTGGGCCTGGAGAACATCTTCGCCGACGTGGACGGCTGGGCGGAGGTCAGCGAGGAAGCGATCATCGAGCGCGACCCGGACTTCATCGTCACCATCACCATGTACTACGGCGAGGGTCCCACCCCCGAGGAGGAGATCGCGTCCCGCGCCGGCTGGGAGAATATCTCCGCGGTGCAGAGCGGCGCGATTTTGAACCTGCCCGACAATGAGCTGAGCCGTCCCGTGCCCCGGCTGGTGGAGGGGGCGCGGCTCCTGAACGACTTCATCCTGGCCCAGGGCGCGTATGAGCAGGCTGCGTGAACCGGGCGACAGGCGGGAGGGCTTCGGCCCTGCCGCCTACGTCGTTTTTGCGGCGCTGACGGGGCTGACGCTGCTGCTGTGCGTCTGCGCCGGGAGCGTGGCCATCCCCCCGGGGGAGACGCTTTCGCTGCTGGCCGGGGCGCTGCTGGGCCGCCCGGCGCCGGAGACCGCCGCTGCGGCGATTCTGCTGTCCAGCCGTCTGCCCCGGGTGCTGTGCGTGGCCCTGACCGGGGCGGCTCTGGCCCTGTCCGGCGCGGCCATGCAGGGGCTGCTGAAAAACCCGCTGGCCGACGGCAGCACCCTGGGGGTCTCCTCCGGGGCCAGCCTGGGGGCGGTGATCGCCATCGCCTTCGGCCTGAGCTTCCCCGCGCTGCCCTTCGCCGGGACCATGCTGCTGGCCGTGGCCTTCGCCTTCGGCTCCCTGCTGCTGATCCTGGCCCTGGCCTGGCGGCTGGACCGCTCCCTCTCCACCCACACCATCATTCTGATCGGCGTGATCTTCTCCATGCTGGTGAACAGCGTTCTGACCCTGATCCTCACCTTCGCCTCCGACCGGGTGAAGAACATCACCTTCTGGACCATGGGCTCCCTGGCGGGCAGCAGCTACGCCAACGCCCTGGTGCTGGCCGCGGCCCTGGCAGTGTGCGGCGGGGTGCTGCTGCGGCTTAGCCGGGAGCTGAACGCCTTCGCCGTGGGGGAGGACAACGCCCGGCACATCGGCGTGCCCGTCCGCCGGGTGCGGCTGGCCGTGCTGATTGCCGTCTCCGCCCTCACCGGCGTCTGTGTCTCCATCGGGGGGAGCATCGCCTTTGTGGGCCTGGTGACGCCCCACATCCTGCGGATGCTCACCGGCCCCAACCACCGGCGGCTGCTCCCGGCCTCCTGCTTCGGCGGGGCCGTGTTCCTGCTGCTGTGCGACCTGGTTGCCCGGGTGCTGCTGAATCCCTTGCAGCTGCCCATCGGCGTGGTGACCAGCCTGATCGGGGCGGTCATTTTCCTTGTGATCTTCTATCGGAACGGGAGGGGCGCGCCATGAAGCTGCTGGAAGTCCGAGACCTGCGCGTCCGCTTCGGGGCGCTGGAGGCCCTGCGGGGTCTGGACTTCGACCTGGAAGAGGGGCGCTGGCTGATGCTGGTGGGTCCCAACGGGGCGGGGAAGTCCACCGTGGTCAACGCCATCGCCCAGGGCCTGCGCTACGAGGGGACGCTGCGCTGGCGGGGTCAGGACCTGCGGCGGATGCGCCCCGGGGAGCGGGCCAGACACATCGGCGTCCTGGCCCAGCGCCACGCGGTGGGCTACGCCTTCACGGTGGAGGAGGTGGTGCGCCTGGGCCGCTACGCCCGGGCGCCGGGCCTCTTTGCCCGGGAAAAGGCCGACGCGGACGGGGCCGAGGCCGTGGAGCTTGCCCTGGAACAGACCGGCCTGGGGCCGCTCCGGGCCAAGTCGGTGCTGAGCCTCTCCGGCGGCGAGCTGCAGCGGGTGTTCCTGGCCCAGCTCTTCGCCCAGGACCCGGAACTGCTGATCCTGGACGAACCGGCCAACCACCTGGACATGGTCTATCAGAAACAGACCCTCACCCTCCTGCGCGCCTGGCTGACCCGCCCCGGCCGGGCGGTGCTCACCGTGGTCCACGACCTGAGCCTGGCCCTGGCCTACGGCGACGAGGCCCTGCTCCTGGACCGGGGCGCGGCGGCGGCTTACGGCCCGGTCCGGGAGGCCCTGCGCCCGGAGACCCTGGAACGGGTCTACGGCATGGACGTGGCAGCCTGGATGCGGGAGCTGCTGGGGGTATGGGGAGAGTAAGCGCACAGGGGACGGTTCTCTGTGTTCCCTTAGGGAACACAGAGTACCGTCCCCTGTGCGCTCTGCGCTCTATACGTTCAGCACCCAGGAAAGCCCACGGTCCAGATAC
>JAFYIF010000105.1 GCA_017538775.1 Oscillospiraceae bacterium
CTGGCCGCCGGGATGAGCCGGGCCGGGCGGCGGGTCGGGGTGCTGGACGCGGACATCACCGGGCCCTCCGTGCCCCGGATCTTCGGGCTGGAGGGCCAGCCGGTGACGGACAGCAGCTACGGGCTGCTGCCCCTGCGCTCCGCCGGAGGCGTGGAGGTCATGAGCGTGAACCTGCTGCTCTCCGACCCCACCGAGCCAGTGCTCTGGCGCGGCCCGGTGTTGGCCGGGGTGGTGCGGCAGTTCTGGCATGAGGTCTGCTGGGGCGTGCTGGACGAGCTGTTCATCGACATGCCCCCCGGCACCGGCGACGTGCCCCTGACCGTGTTCCAGAGTCTGCCCGTCCGGGGCATCGTCATCGTCACAAGCCCCCAGGAGCTGGTGGGCACCATCGTCGAAAAGGCCGTGAACATGGCCGAGCTGATGGGCGTCCCGGTGCTGGGGCTGGTGGAGAACATGAGCTATTACCAGTGCCCGGACTGCGGGGCGCGTCACGCCATCTTCGGCGAGAGCCATGTAGACGTGATCGCCGCCCGGCACGGCATCCCCAGCGTGGCCCGCATCCCCCTGGACCCGGCCATTGCCCGGGCCGCGGACGCGGGGACGCTGGAGGACCTGAAAGCCGACTGGCTGGACGGGCTGGGCGCGGACCTGCTGCGCCGACTGGGGGGCTGAAGCCGTGAAGGTCGTCGATGTCTATCAGCAGTACTTCGCCGCTCTCTGCCAGCACAATGGCAGCGAGCGCCGGGGCGTCAGCGTGACGCTGAGCGCCACGTCGGAGGACGGCAACGTGCGCTATGAGGCCGCCGTCAGCTTCTTCCCCCACGCCGACGAGGAGGATTTCGCCGTCAGCTACGACCTGCGCGCCGCTCGGGAGCTGTATGCCGCCCGGGGTCGGCGCTCGAAAAAGCGGGAGGCGGCGCTGCTGGAGACGCTCCCCGCCGAGGCGGATGCCCTGGCGGAGTCCCTGGGCGGCAGCATCTTCTGGGACCGCCCGCTGCGGGAGGCCCGATACGGCTGAACGCGCCGGACCCCGAGCATAGATACGAACACGGGGCGGGGGAACAGCCCCCGCCCCAGCGGATAAGAGGGAGACATTGCAATGGGAGAGATCATACGCGCCGTGGCGGCGGAGGACAGCATCAAGATCGCGGTCATCACCGCGCCGGACATCGTGGAGCGGGCCAGGCAGATCCACGGGCTCAGCCCCACGGCCAGCGCCGCCCTGGGGCGGGCGCTGCTGGGGGCCTCGCTGCTGGGCAACGCCCTCAAGGGGGAGCGGGACACGCTGACCCTGCGCCTGAACGGCGGCGGCCCGGCGGGGACGGTCCTGGCCATCTCCGACAGCGCGGGCAACGTGCGCGGCTGCATGGACGCCCCGGCCGCCGACCTGCCCAGCCGCCCGGACGGGAAGCTGGACGTGGGCGGTCTCATCGGGCGGGACGGGACCCTGACCGTCAGCCGGGACCTGGGGCTGCGGGAGCCATACATCGGCAGCGTGCAGCTGGTCTCCGGCGAGGTGGCGGAGGACCTGACCGCCTATCTGGCCGAGAGCGAACAGCTGGGCGCGGCGGTGGGCCTGGGGGTGCTGGTGGACACGGACAAGTCCATCCGCGCCGCCGGGGGCTTCATCGTGCAGCTTCTGCCCGGCGCGCCGGAGGAGCTGATCGCCCGTCTGGAGGAGAACATCCTGCTGATGGACCAGCTCACCACCGTCCTGGACGTGGACGGGGCCGAGGCGGTGCTGGACCAGGTGCTGCGGGGGCTGTCCCCGCGCATTTTGAGCCGGGAGCCGGTCGCCTACCGCTGCGCCTGCAGCCGGGAGCGGGTGGCGGAGGCCCTGCGCAGCACCGGCGCGGCGGCATTGCGGGAGCTGGCCGCGGAGGACCGGGCCGTGGAGATCCGCTGCCAGCTCTGTGGCACGGCCTACAGCTTCTCCCCGGCGGAGCTGCTGGAACTGGCGGCGGAGGACGGTCCGTCCGCACCCTGACGGCGCGGCTGACATACACACATCAAAGAGGAGGGGTATCATGAGAAAGTTCCTTACATTCCTGCTGCTTACCGCCTGCGTGTGTGCGCTGGTCGGCTGCGGCGGCGCGGTGGACAGCGGCGTGACCGTCGACTACGGCGACTCCGCGCTCTATACCAAAGCGGACCTGGACGCGGCCATCGCCGCCATTGAGGCGGAGTTCCATACCTGGGAAGGCTGTGAACTGCACAGCCTGCGCTACGGCTCCGACGAGATGTGCTCTGCGGAGAACCTGGACTGGATGAACGCGCTGGAAGCGGCGAACGACAACGCCGAAGTGTTCAGCCAGTGCCTGATGTTCTACAGCGACTTCCACTCCCCGAAATCCGGCGGTGGCGCCTGGGAGGCCGACGCGGAGTACCGCGACTGGCAATGGTGGCTGGCCCGCTCCGAGGGCGGCGCCTGGAAGCTGATGACCTGGGGTTACTGACGGCGCAAACGCCACATTCCCATGAAACCGCTTGGCTTCAAGGGGAATGTGGCGTTTTATGACTGCTGGACCCCGCGCTTCAAAGATAATTGCTGCGCCCGTCGAGAATGCGCCGGATCGTTACGGTATCCCCGTCCACGGTGAAGAACACCAGGTAGTACTTGACCACCAGATAGCGATAGCCCTTCTCCGCGAATTCCGCATTGCGGACCGGGGGACAGCGGAGCGGAAACGTGGCCAGGGAGCGAAACCCCTCGGCGAGCAGCTGCCCGTGCCGGGCCGCTAGCTGGCGCGAGCGGTCGGAGAGCCAGCGGAGGATGCCCTCCAGGTCTTTCCGGGCGGTGGCCTGCACGGTGACCTTATCCCGCTCCATCGACCAGCGCCTCCATCTCCCGCAAAAACTCCTCCAGCGGCTGACCGGGCGTCTGGCCGTGGCTGCGTTCGGCCTCCCGGAGAAGCCTGCCGATTTTGTCCCAGTCCAGCCGCTCCGGTTCGACCTCGGGCTTCGGCGCGGCGATCTCAAAGGGGATCTTCCGGTCCCGCGCCACCTTTTTGGCGTAAATCACGAACAGCGTGGAAAGATTCAGGCCCATCTCGTCGCAGATGGACTCCAGTTCCCGCTTCACGTCGTCCTCCAGGCGGATGCTGATGGTGGTCATGGTATCATCTCCTTCCGGGTAAGCATAGCACAAAAAGAAGACGATTGCAACAGTTTGAATGCTGTTGTATTCTGTTTGACGGTGTTTCGGTCCAGACGCTTCAGCCCGGTCGATCGCTTGCATGAGCGGCCGACCGGGCTGATCTTCTGTTCTGACAGTTGCGGCTTACAGCAGTGCGCGCCCGGCGTCCCAGGCCTTTCCGACCCGCTCCCCCAGGACGTGATAGGCCTGGTTGAAGGGGTCAAAGGTGATGGGCGCGACCTTGGCCACATCCACCTGGCCGTCCGTCAGTGCGCACTCGTCCACGCTCACGTTGACGATCTCACCCTTGAGGATGCAGCTCTCCCGGTCAAAGCTGCGGACCTTGCACTCCAGGCAGACGGCCAGCTCGTTGATGATGGGCGCGTTGACCAGCTCGCTCTTCGTGGCGGTGAAGCCGGCGCGGGCGAACTTGTCTGACACCTGACTGGCACTGGCGATGCCCACATAGTCGCAACCCGCCACGTGGGCCGCGTCCGCCATGCTGACCGTGAACGCGCCGGTGCGCACAAAGTTCCGGCAGGTCTGATGGTTGGGAGAAAGGCAGATGGAGATCTCGTTCTCGTCGCTGATCCCGCCCCAGGCGGCGTTCATCGCGTCGGGGACGCCGTTTTCGTCGTAGGTGGCGATGATCCAGACCGGCTGCGGATAGCTGAGGGGCTTGGCGCCGAAGTTCTTTCTGCTCATGGGAACTCCTCCTGTATTCATAAGTTGATGCCAGCATAGCAGAAAACAGCGCGGAAAGCAAGCGGATTGGCGTCCTTCTTGACCGGGGGCCGGTCCACGCGGTACAATGCTCCTGTCACGGAAAGGAGCGATCGCCCCGATGAAAAGCATCACCAGCATTTACAAGATCGGCCACGGGCCGTCCAGTTCGCATACGGTGGGGCCGTACCGCGCCGCGCAGCTTTTTGGCAGCCGCTATCCCGGGGCGGACCGCTTCCGGGTGACGCTGTACGGCTCCCTGGCCCACACCGGGGAGGGGCACGGGACCGGGAAGGCCATCCGGGCGGCGCTGCCGGGGGCGGAACTGGTCTTCGACCGGGAGACCCGGGACCTGCCCCACCCCAATACCATGCTGTTTCAGGCCTTTTGCGCGGGCCGGGAACTGGCCGCCGTCCGGATGTTCAGCATCGGCGGCGGCTCCATCCGCATCGAACACGAAGCCGCGGAGGACCGGGAGGTCTATCCGCAAAAGAACTGCACGGAGATCCTCGCCCTGTGCCGGCGGGAGGGCATCGGCATCGTCCGGTTGATCCACCGCCTGGAGGGGCCGGAGCTGCGGCGCTGTCTGCAAGGCGTCTGGCGGGCCATGCAGGACACGGTGGAGCGGGGCCTGGCCACGGAGGGGGAACTGCCCGGCGGGCTCGGCGTCCGGCGGCGGGCAAAGTATCTGTATGAAATGCGCTGCTACAACGAGGGCGCGGACGTGACCATGAACCGGCTCATCGCCGCCTACGCCTACGCCGCCATGGAGGAAAACGCCTCGGAGCAGCTGGTGGTCACGGCCCCGACCTGCGGCAGCTGCGGGGTGATCCCCTCCATCCTGTACTATATGCAGCACGACCGGGGCTTTCCGGAAGCGGAGATCCTGGACGCGCTGGCGGTGGCGGGGCTGTTTGGCAACGTGATCCGCAGCAACGCCAGCGTCTCCGGCGCGGAGTGCGGCTGTCAGGCGGAGATCGGCAGCGCCTGCTCCATGGCCGCCGCCGCAGTCGCCACGCTCCTTGGCCTCAGCATCGACCAGACCGAGTACGCCGCAGAGATCGCCATGGAACACAGCCTGGGCCTCACCTGCGACCCGGTGGAGGGCCTGGTCCAGATCCCCTGCATCGAACGCAACGCCGTCGCCGCCATGCGCGCCCTCAGCTCCGTCAACCTGGCCCGCTTCCTCTACGCCACGCGGAAGATCTCCTTCGACGAGATCGTGGAGACCATGTACCGCACGGGGCTGGACATGGACGAAAAATACCGGGAGACCTCCCACGGGGGGTTGGCGCAGATCTATCGGGAGCGGTGAAG
>JAFYIF010000106.1 GCA_017538775.1 Oscillospiraceae bacterium
GACACTCGCTCCGCGAGAAGTATTTTTTGCGCGGCAAAGCCCCGCAAAAAATGGATTTTGATTTGATTCGCGCCTGCGGGCGCGAACTCTGCGAGGCAGAGAGGGTTTCAGAACAGGTACTGCTTTTTGTGATTGAGAGGGCGAAAAACATGGAGCAGAAAACTCCCGCAGTGCAGATGCGGGACATCACCAAGCGCTTCGGCGCGACGCTGGCCAACGACAAGGTCTGGCTGGACATCTACCGGGGCGAGATTCTGGCGCTGCTGGGCGAGAACGGCAGCGGCAAGACCACGCTGATGAACATGCTGTCGGGCATCTATTTCCCCGACGCCGGGAAGATCCTGGTGGACGGGAAAGAGGTGGTCATTCGCTCCCCCCGGGACGCTTTTGCGCTGGGCATCGGCATGATCCACCAGCACTTCAAGCTGGTGGACGTGTTCACGGCGGCGGAGAACATCGTCCTTGGCCTCCACGAGCCGGGGCGGCTGGACATGAAGGCCGTGGCGGAGAAGGTCCGCGCCATCTGCGAGACCTACGGCTTCGACGTGGACCCGAACCAGAAGGTCTATGACATGTCCGTATCCCAGAAACAGACGGTGGAGATCGTCAAGGTCCTCTATCGGGGCGCGGACATCCTGATCCTGGACGAGCCCACCGCCGTGCTGACCCCCCAGGAGACGGACAAGCTCTTCGCCGTGCTGCGGAACATGCGGGCCGACGGCAAGGCCGTGGTCATCATCACCCACAAGATGCACGAGGTGGAGGCCCTGTCCGACCGGGTGGCGGTGCTGCGCCACGGGCAGTTCGTGGGCGACATGCTGACGGCGAAGACCAACGCCCAGGAGATGACCAACATGATGGTGGGCCACCCGGTGACCCTGAACATCCGCCGCCCGGAGCCGAAGGACCCGAAGCCCCGGCTGCGCGTGGAGGGCCTGACGGTCCGGAGCGTGGACGGCATCTTAAAGCTGGAGGACGTGAGCTTCACCGCCAACAGCGGGGAGATCCTGGGCGTGGCTGGCATTTCCGGCAGCGGCCAGAAGGAGCTGCTGGAGGCCATCGCGGGCCTGCAGCCGGTGGAGCGGGGTTCGGTCCGCTACCTGGAGCCGGACGGCGAGAGCGCGGAGCTGCTGGGCATGGACCCGCTGGACATCGCCGCCCGGGGGGTGGTGCTGTCCTTCGTGCCGGAGGACCGGCTGGGCATGGGCCTGGTGGGCAGCATGGACCTGACGGACAACATGATGCTGCGCTCCTTCCGCCGGGGCCGGGGTCCCTTCGTGGACCGCAAGAGCCCTCGGACCCTGGCCTCCCAGGTGGTCAGCGAGCTGTCGGTGAACACCCCGGGCCTGGGCATCCCGGTCCGCCGTCTCAGCGGCGGCAACGTGCAGAAGGTGCTGGTGGGGCGGGAGATCGCCGCCGCGCCCACGGTGCTGCTGACGGCCTACGCCGTGCGCGGCCTGGACATCGGGGCCAGCCACACCATCTATGACCTGATCAACCGGCAGAAGGAACAGGGCGTGGCCGTGATCTACGTCGGCGAGGATCTGGACGTGCTGCTGGAGCTGAGCGACCGCATTCTGGTCCTCTGCGGCGGCAAGGTCAGCGGCATCGTGGACGGACGGGCCACCAGCAAGCGGGCTGTGGGCATGATGATGACAAAACTGGGAGGAGACGCCGATGCATAAGGAGAGACACTTCCACATCTCCCGCCGGAAGGCCCTGCCCTGGTACCGGGCCTGGGCCATCCGGGGGGCGGCCATTGTGCTGGCCCTGCTGGCCTGCGCCCTGATTACGATGCTGATGACCGGCGAGGACCCCCTGAAGATCTACGCCACCATGTTCGCCGGGGCCTTCGGCACGGCCCGGAAAGCCTGGGTGCTGGGGCAGAATCTGGCGATTTTGCTGTGCATCTCCCTGGCCGTGACCCCGGCCTTCCGGATGCGCTTCTGGAACATCGGCGCGGAGGGCCAGGTGCTGATCAGCGCCCTGGCCTGCGCCGCCTGCATGATCCTTCTGGGCGGCAAGCTCCCCAACTGGCTGCTGATCGTCGTCATGGCCGCCGCCAGCATCCTGGCCGGGGCCGTCTGGGCGCTGATCCCCGCCTTCTTCAAAGCCAAATTCAACACGAATGAGACGCTGTTCACCCTGATGATGAACTATGTGGCGACCCAGCTTGTGGCCTACTTCGTCATCATCTGGGAGGTGCCCAAGGGTTCCGGCACCATCGGCATCATCAACCAGAGCAGCCAGGCGGGCTGGCTGCCCCAGATCGGGGACTACAAATACCTGCTGAACATC
>JAFYIF010000010.1 GCA_017538775.1 Oscillospiraceae bacterium
CCCCTGATTGGCCAGCGCCTTCGCCATCTGCACACCCAGTCCGCCGGAGCAGCCGGTGACGATCGCCACCTGGCCGGTGAGGTCAAAGTAGTTCTTCATTTGGTGATTCTCCATTCGTATTCGTAATGTCCGCCACGCGGATGGGGCGTGAACGGTAAATTTATCCTAATATACACCAGAACGCAGGGGGAGTCAACAGCGAAAATAGAAAGAGAATGAGATGTTTTTCAGAATCCATAAAAATAGCTTGCATTTCTTTGGGACAGATGATAAACTTTTCTTGGCAGAAATGTTGGATTCAGCCCGGCTCCCGATGTCGGTCAACCCGTGTTACATCACTGTTTTTGCACACGGGGAGAGGAAGAATTCCATGTTCTGACACATGTCACCCTTCCGCTTGACGTATCCTGTTTTGGGAGGGGTGCGAGATGACGATACGAATCCATATTCAGATTGGGCAGAAAGAAACAGGTGCAGAAATGATTGATAAGGCTTTGTCTGCCGACAGGACGGAAACCGCTGCGGAACTGTCGGAAGACCGACTGCGGGAGATCCAAAAGACGGCGGAGGACATTTTAGACCAATACAAACTGCTGCCCGGCTTTGATTTGGCGCGATTCCTGACCAGAGAAGAGAGCTTTGTATTGGGCCTGAAGGAGATGGACCGCAATACAACGGGCGTACTCTTGATCAATCAGGAGGAATTCATCCGTGGGACCACAACGCACAAGCTGATTCTCATCAATCAGAGGCTCCAGGAACAGCCGGATTTTCAGCAACGCAGTCGTTTCATCGCGGCACACGAATACGGTCACTATAAGCTGCACGCCACTGGGATGTCGTATTATCCGCATCGGGACACCTCCAACGTCAACGCGCCGCAGGAGCAGGAGGCGGAGTATTTTGCCAGGTGTCTGTTGATGCCGGAAAAGAGCATCCGGGAGTTGATGAAGCTTTCCGCAGTTGCGGATGGTTCGACTGAGGACAAAGCAGCCATGATCGCCAGATTCTTTAACGTGACGCAGAAGAAAGCTTCGCAACGCATGGCGGATCTGGTGCGGTCATGAGCGGCGTGTCAAAGCAGCCGGAAGACAATGCATACCAGATGATTTTTGATATGCTCTCCGGCGGTCAGAAAAAAACAGACCCATCGGCCACTTCCTGTGACTCAGATGAGAGCATACCGGCGATCCACTTTGATTCATTCAATTCGGACAGGGCGCTGATGTCAAATGTCAAACAGCCCACCGCAAAGCAGATCAATGAGCGCGACAAACAGTATACAGAACTGCTGGCCGCTTTTGTATCTATCTCCAGGATTCGGAACAGGGTCAAGGAATGGCATAAGTGGATTTTCTTCTGGCTGGTCATTGCCGCATGTGTGGTCTTTCTTGTGGTGGCGATCGGCACCATCCGTGGAATTATGGATTCCAGAGATCCGGAATACATCGTCTCGGCGATCCCCATCGTCGTCGCCGCTTTCGCTTCGCTGGTGACCGCCGTGATCGGCATCCCTCTGGCCATCACGAATTTCCTCTTCAACACCAAAGAGGACGACAACATCACCGAAATTATCAAACATACGCAGGAGCACGACGCAGCGGGGCGGAATCTCTTTAAGGATGACATCGCCAAGCGGAGTTGATTCCGGAAATGAACGACGGTGCCCACTGACAAAACACGATAGAATCACGAGACGCGCCCCCCAAGCCGGAGGGCGCGTCTTGTGATCCATATCCCGTTTCTGCTCCGTTCACCCATTCCTCCCGCAGCAGTCCTTATACTTCATCGGCAGCCCATTGGGCCGCAGCTTCCCGCAGGGGCACGGATCGTTCCGCCCGGGCTTTTTCGCCCGTTTCACCGGCTGCTTTTTCACGCTGGCGTCCCCGCCCACATTTGCGGCGGGGTTTTTCACGACGCTTTTCCGGGCCACGCCCTGGTTGCTGCGGACGCGGGCCAGGAACATGCGGCGGACCACCTCCTGGCGGATGCCGGAGACCATGGTCTCGAACATCTCGAAGCCCTCCTGTTTATAGGCGTCCACGGGCTTCACGTTGCCGTAGCCCCGGAGGCCGATGCCCCTGCGCAGTTCGGCCATGGCGTCGATGTGGTCCATCCAGTACTCGTCCACCACCCGGAGCAGCACCACCCGCTCCAGCTCCCGCATCAGCGGGGTGCCGTCGTCCAGCTTGCCCAGCTCGGCCTCCTTTTTCGCGTAGGCCTCGTCGGCCACGGTCTGGACGGCCTGGCGCAGCGCTTCCGGCTTCATGCCGTCCCGATAGGCGATGAGGCCTCGGGGGAGGAACAGGGGATAGAAGACGCTGAGGGTCTCCTCCAGCGCCTCCGCGTTCTCCGGCGGCACATTGCCCACGTTGTCGGCGATGAACTCGGTCAGCATCCCGTGGATGCTGCCCTGCACGTCCTCGCCGTTCAGGACCTGATAGCGCTGGGCGTATATCAGCTTGCGCTGGGCGTTCATCACGTCGTCGTACTCCAGCGTGGCCTTGCGGGTCTGGAAGTTGCGGCTCTCCACCGTGCGCTGGGCCTGTTCGATGGCGTTGGACAGCATCTTGTTGTCCAGGGGCGTGTCCTCGTCCAGGCCCAGGGCCTCCATCATGCCCATGACCCGCTCGGACCCGAACAGGCGCATGATGTCGTCGGTCATGGAGAGGTAAAAGCGGCTCTCGCCCGGGTCGCCCTGACGCCCGGCGCGGCCCCGGAGCTGGTTGTCGATGCGCCGGGACTCGTGCCGCTCGGTGCCCAGGATGAAGAGGCCCCCGGCGGCCTTGACGCGCTCGGCCTCCTGGGCCGTGACGGCTTTGTGGGCGGCCATGCGCGCGGCAAAGAGCGTGCGCGCGGCCAGGATGTCCTCATTTTCCGTGTCCGCGTAGCCGGTGGCCTCGGCGATGACCTCCTCGGCGTATCCGGCCTTTTTCAGGTCGTTTTTCGCCAGATATTCCGCGTTGCCGCCCAGCATGATGTCGGTGCC
>JAFYIF010000107.1 GCA_017538775.1 Oscillospiraceae bacterium
ATCCACCGCCACGGCCTTTTCTGCCCGGTAGCCCAGCTGCGCGAAGCGTTTCAGGTCCCGGGCCTGGGTGGCTACGTCGCAGGAGACGTAGACCACCCGCGCCGGGGCCATGTCGGCGACGGCGCGGATGACGGTTTCGCTGAGGCCTTTGCGGGGCGGGTCCAGGACCACGGCGTCCGGGCGCTCGCCGCGGCGGAGGAGGGTCTCCGCCGCCGCGCCCGCGTCGGCGCAGAGGAACTCCACGTTTTCGATGCCGTTGCGCTTTGCGTTCTCCCGCGCGTTTTCCACCGCTTCGGGGACGATCTCCGCGCCGACGACCCGCTCCGCGCCCCGGGCCAGGCGGAGGCTGATGGTGCCCGCGCCGCAGTAGAGGTCCAGCACCAGGCCCCGGCCCTCCGGGGCGGCGCAGGCCACGGCCCGGTCGTAGAGCCGCTCGGCCTGGGCGGGGTTGACCTGGTAAAAGCTCCGGGGAGAGAGGGCGAAGCGGCTGCCGCAGAGGGTGTCGGAGAGGGTGTCCGCACCCCAGAGGGTGTAGAAGTCCCCGGCCAGCACCGTGTTGCCGGGGCTGCGGTTCACGTTCAAAATGACGCCCACGGTCTCCGGGCAGGCGCTCCGGACGGCGTCCACCAGCTCCGGCGTTTTCGCCCCGAAGCCCCCGGCGGCCACCACCGTCACCTGCAAGGCCCCGTCGCTCCGGGCGCTGCGGGTGAAGATGTGGCGCAGCAGGCCCCGGCCCGTGGCCTCGTCGTAGGCGGAAAAGCCCTTGGCCCTTGCAAACTCGCAGACCGCCCGGGCGGCCCGGTCGGCGGCCTCGGTCTGGATGCGGCAGCGCTCCACCGGGATCACGTCATGGCTGCGGGGGCGATAGAAGCCGGGGCGCAGGTCGGGCGTGACGGCGTAGACCGCCTTGTTCCGGTAGCCCTCCGGCTCCGCCGCGCCCAAAATCTCCGTGGCTTCCAGCTCCAGGCCGCCGATCCGGCGGTAGGCCGCGTTCACCCGCTCCAGCTTCATGCGCAGCTCGGCTTCATAGCGCAGATGCCGCAGGGCGCAGCCGCCGCAGCGGGGATAGGCCGGGCAGTCCGGGGCCATGCGGTCCGGGGAGGCCTGCAGCAGGGCCTCTCCCCTGCCGTAGACCGCCGAGGCGCCGACTTTGACCACGCGCACGCGCCAGCGCTCCCCGGGGATCGCGCCGGGGACGAACACCGCCCGGCCCCCGATCCGGGCCACGCCCGCCCCGTCGTGGCTCCAGCCCGCGATTTCACAGTCGTAAATCTGATTTTTTTCCAAAGTATCCATGGGGCCATTGTAGCACAGCGCGCCCGGCTTGACAAGCGGCGCGGCATCGGCTATCATGGCCTCATCCGAATCTTTGCACACAAAAGGAGGAACGCCATGAACGCCACTGTCAGCAAGCTCATCAACCAGCAGATCAACAAAGAGTTCTACTCCGCCTACCTCTATCTCGACTTCGCCAACTACTACGACGCCGCCGGGCTGGACGGCTTTTCCAACTGGTTCCGGGTCCAGGCCCAGGAGGAGCGGGACCACGCGATGCTGTTTTACACCTACCTCCAGAACAACGGCGAGCCCGTGACCTTTGAGGCCATCGACAAGCCGGCGTGGACCCCGGGCGACCGGGCCACGCCGCTGCATCAGGCCCTGGAGCACGAGAAGTACGTCACCAGCCTGATCAACGACATCTACGCCGCCGCGTTTGAGGCCCACGACTTCCGCACCATGCAGGTGCTGGACTGGTTCGTGAAGGAGCAGGGCGAGGAGGAGAAGAACGCCTCCGACCTCATCACCAAGATGGAACTCTTCGGCGGGGACAGCAAGGGGCTGTATATGCTGAATAGCGAGCTGAAAGCCCGGGTCTATTCCGCTCCCAGCCTGGTGCTGTAAGGGGCGGCGAACCCGGACCAAGCACCGAACATGCGGAAGGGGCAAGCGCCCGTTCCCTGCATCCGATTGTGCAGGGAGGGGAGCTTGCCCCTTCTCTTTTTTTCGCGTTTTATTGCGGTGCGCGTCTGCGTCTGCCGCGCAGGACCAGGCCGCCCGCCGCGCCGCCCCAGAGCAGGAGCAGGCCCAGGCCGGTCCACCGGGCAGCGCCGTAGCCGCCGGTGGCGGGTAGCGTGCTCTTGGGCAGGTTGGCGATGGGCACGACGAAGACAAGCGCCGCCGCGATCTGCGCCGGTGTGGGGTTGTCCGCCGTCTTCAGCCAACTGGTGTCCACCGTGACCGCGATGGGCGCGACCAGCTTCTGGTAATCCACGGGGGCCTCGGTCTCCAGCAGGTAGTAGAGGCCGTCGGGGAGGTCGGTGAACTCCGCGTGGCCGTCCGCGTCGGTGGTGACGGTCAGCGCCAGCTCCGGCTCCGGCCGGAACTGCGGTTTTTCATCATCCGGGCCGCGGCTGTAGTACAGGGGCGTCTCGGCGCTGAGGCTTTCGTCCTCGTCCAGCTCCTTCTGGGTGGGATAGCGGTAGAGCACGAAGGACGCGCCGGAGAGCTTCTGGCTTCTCTCGCCGGTCTCGAACTTGTCGATGACGATGCGGGCTGGCTCGAACTCGCCCATTTTGTTGCGGACGACCAGGCGGTTCGCGCTGGCCACCGCCTGATAGCCGCCGTCGGCCAGTTCCTCAACGGGTACAAAGCTGCCCGTCTCGGTGTCCTGGGCACTGCCGACCATTCCATCCAGTGCGTAGCCCGCGGGAATTTCCAGCTCCTCCACCGAATAGCAGGTTCCCTCCGGCACGTCGGGGAACAGGATCATATCCCCGGCTCCGATGATGAAGGTTCCCCTGACCGCGCCGTCTTTGAATACCAGATAGTTCTCGCTGTCCGGTGTGATGTTGTTCCCGTCCCGATCCAGCACATAGTAGCGAACGATGTGGGAGCTGTCGGGTTCTGAACCGTCCAGCAGCGGGAAATCGCTGACATCGCCGTTCGGGGCGGTCAGGGTCACATTCAGCTTAAATCCGGGCTGTTCCGTCTGTGCATCCGGCTGGACGGGATTGCCTTTGTCGTCCACCACCTGCTTGGTGATGTAGATGCCTTTCATCCAGTTCTTTGCCAGGAGCGGCCGCACCAACTGCCCGTCATCGGTGTAGGCGTAACTGTCTCCGTCTGCGACCCGATGCGCGTTGACCGGCACACCGTCCACCAGGATGGGATAGAACACATCCTTTTCCAGCTGGTACTGATAGCTGCTCGCATCCGTCCCTTCCGTGAACTCCATCCCATCTTCCGTGAAGTAGTAGCCGTAGCCCTCGTTCAGCAGGACGTATGGCTTGCCGTTGAAGGTGACGGCTTTGCCCCAGTCTTCGGTCTCCTCCGTCCTTTTTACCATCATGCCGGGGGAGATGGAGAAGTCCGCGCTGAGCCAGCCGCCCGCCTCCGTCAGCACGATCGGTCCGATGTAGTCATTTTCGTCCTGCCAGAGTTTCAGGGTCAGGGACTTGATATCGCTGTGTTCCGTTCCGCCGTCCAGCCAGACCTTTCGGGCCTTGACGGGCCATGGCTCCACATCCACGGGGTCGGGATTGGCGATCGGCGTCTGCTTCGGGTCTCCGATTCTCCACTCCGGCGGCTCCTCGCCGTCCTTGGACATGAGCAGGGGAGTATAGCCCACGTCGGCCACCGTGTTGGTGGACAGCTTCCACGTCCCGTCCTCCCGCTCCAGCCCCGGGAGTTCCCCCGCAACGCCGTTCATCGCTCCGGCGACGGTGTCAAAGGTCTCCTGGTTCGGCCAGACCGGGAAGCTGACGGTGTAGGTCGCTCCGTCCAGCAGGCGGTAGGCGTCGGACGGGGCGGCGGTCTGGATGTCCCAGCTGAGCTTGCGCTCATCGCTGTCATAGCTGGCCGGATGGAACAGCAGGGCTTCCTCCAGGTTCTTCGTCTCGTCGGAGGCGCTCAGATACTTTTTTCCTCCGTCGGTATCCCGGAAGAAGCGGAGCCATATTTTCCCCCCCCCGTCCGTGACCTCCTCGCCGGTATATTTCCTGGGTTCCGACTCGTTTTTGACGGGCCGCTCGATGCGGTAAGAGAAAGCCGGAACCGCCCCCTCCGTCAATTCGCCGGCCAGCGCCGTGCCTGCGGTCAGGCCGTCGCGCAGACTCACATCCTGATAGAAGAACTTCCGCAGCACGAAGCGCGCAGCGGCGATCAGCTCACCGGCGACGCTCTCCCCATCCTCGGGGTCCGTCTGGTAATAGGTGCCCAGCGGCAGGGTTTCCGCGGCGAGGCTGTAATATTTGCCATTCGCGTAGACCCCGCCGGCCTGGGCCTGGGCCGCCAGCAGCTTCATCCGTTCGAGGCCTTCCGCATCGTTAACTTCTATGTTACCCTCGGTGTAGTCGCCGCGGACGTAGAGGGAGATGAAGTTCGCGTTGGCGCTCACCAGCAGACTCGCCAGCTCCAGCGAATGCTTCAGGCCCGGATCATTCTCTTTGGCTTCGTATGTTGCCTCGTCCTCCGAATATCCCCTGCCGCCCGCGAACTCGCTGAGGCTGGGCGTCACGGACAAATACTCGTTCTCATTCGTCAAACGCGTATTCGGCTCACCGTCGGAGACGAAGATGAGGTACTTGTCTCTGTACGGGGTCGCAGCCCCTTGCTCTTCCTGATCATCGATCTGCCGCAGGACCTCGGCCCCGAGCTTCAGTCCGGCCTCCCAGTTGGTTGAGTCGCCGATCGGGCAGTCTCCCGTGGTCCAGTTATATGCTTTGTTGATCAGATCCCGGTATCCCGCGCTGTTTTCCTCGGTATAGGTGACGAAGTCCGTCCAGGCGCCCTTCGCGAACAGGACCACATGGATCGGCACGCCTTTTTGCATCAGCATCTCGCCGATCTCCAGCAGCGCGTCGCGCTCCGCTTCCGCGGCGCCTTTCTGGTCCAGGCTTTTCGTCACGTCCACCACCAGCACCACCTCCGCGCTGCCATCGCGGAAGCTGTCGTCCCGGGTGTCGGCGGTCACGCTGAGGGACAGATCATAGGTCCCGTCGCCGCGGGAGAGAAGGGTCTTTTTCGCAGTGGGCGGATCGGCGCTGAGCTCCGGCTGCGGCTCCCCGCCCTGCGGCGGGTTGTCAGCATAGGTGTAAAAGGAATACGACGGATTGTTCTCAGGCTGCACCCCACCCACCCCGGCAGGCTGTCCGTTGATCAGGATGTCGCTGACGAAATAGAACTCCAGCGCGCCATCAAGCGCAGAAGCGGTGAGTGTTCCGACTCTCACTCCTTGCAGGTAATCGCCGTTTACGTTTTTTTTAATTTTAAAATACCACCAATCCCGCCTGCCAACAAATTGATTTTTACTTACCAGGGTGCGCGGGTTGCCTTCGTCCGGGTAGAACTGGAGCGCGCAGGCTGTACACCCAACGGACGGCAAATTGACGTCCGTGCCATCCCTCCCGACGCGCGCCGCGCAGAAGTTATAGGGCGTAGATGATCCCACCCTGGCCGGCCCAAGATAGCATCCTGTGGCCACGTTTTGCAAGCCGTGCGGATTACCCCCTGCCCCGTTCGCAGGACGGATTTCATTATATGTGTAGGACTCGGAATACCAGAGCCATTTTTTGATGGAGTCCAAATCGCTGTAGTCCGTTCCCTGCTCCGGATCGTCATCGATGTGCAGCGTCAGCTTCCCGTCCTTTTCTTCGACCCGTGCCTCTGTGAGCTTGACTTTATACTGATAAAAAGTATATGGATAATTATCTTCAGAACTAGGAGCATTGGCCGGGTACACCACCTCCAGCATATAGTAAGTATTCGAACCCCGCTCCTTCACCAGCACCACATAGCTGCCCAGCAGCCGGAGCCATTTGGAGTCGTCCAGCTGCATCACCGTTCCGGTGACGGAAAAGCTGCTCTGCGCAAAGCGCAGCTCCATGCCGTCCGCGCTCAGTTCGGCCGCGGCGATCTGCGGCGGCGCGTCCAGGCCGTCGGCAAAGTGGACGGCGCGCAGCACGGCGTCGGGGTCCGGGCACAGCGGCGTGCTGAGGCGGACCGTCACGCGCACATCGCCGCCCAGCTCGTGGTATTCCGTCCCGTCCGGCGCGCAGAGCCGGATGTCAAAGAACCGCGCCGCGTCCAGCGCCTCCGGCGTCGTGCCCAGCGTCCGGGCCGTCGCCTCCAGACAGGCCTCCAGCGCCGCGCCCTCCAGCAGCTCCGCCTTCAGCACCGCGTCCCGCAGGAAGCCGAAGCGCTCCGGGTCATAGGAGACGGTGACGGTCCAGGCTTCGCCGTCCGCGCTCAGGTACTCGAAGACCACGGTCTCCATGCCCACGATGGCGTAGACGCCGGAGCCGTCCAGCTCGAAGCGGAGCTGCGCAAACATGCTCCGCCGCTCCAGCGCGTCGCCGTCCTCCGGCGCGTCGCCCAGCAGCTCCGCCGCCATTCCGGCTGCTTCCTCCGGCTCGCCTGCCAGCGTCTCGATCTGCGCGAAGTCGAGCTCGGCCAGCTCCGCCGACTCCGGCGCGTCCACCCGGTACAGTTCCCAGGTCTCTCCCGCCTCCACGAAGGAGAGGGTGACGCGGACGGGCTTGTCGGGCTGCAGCGGACGGCCCTGCGCGTCGCAGAACCCACTGCGCAGCGCCCGCACCAGGCTGACCCGGCGCTCCAGGCTCTGCTTCTCCGCCACAACGGCGTCCAGCAAGCGCGCGTCGCCGACCGCCTCCACGCACAGCACGGCATCCGACGGGAGCGCGTCCGGCTCCGCCTCCGCCGTGACGATCACGTTGTCCGCGCCGCCCCTGTGGGTCTCCGCCCGGAAGCGCAGCACGGCGCGCTCCTCCGGGGCCGGGGCCTCGTCGGCCTCATCCTCCAGGTCCGGGAACTCCAGGGGCGCGGCTTCCCCGTCGAAATCCGCGTCCTCCCAGTCCTCTCCCCCGTCCGCCGGGTCCGGCGTGGCCTGCGCCGCGTCCCCGATCTCCGCTGCGTCGCCGACGGAGGCGGCCCCCTCCGGGCGCTCCGGCTCATCCGCGTCCAGCGCCTCCGGAAAGGCCGGGGCGGGGGCCAGCTCGAAGCCCCCGTCGTCCGGGTCTTCCTCCGGACGCGCCAGAAGCTCCGACACGGAGGGCTCCTCCGCGTCGGCGGGGGCATCCGCGTCGGCTTCGTCGGCGGCCTCGGGTTCGTCGTCGGGGGCGTCCGCCTCGGCTGTCTCGTCGGCGGCTGCGTCGGCGGCGGCTTCGGGTCCGTCGTCGGGGGTGTCCGCCTCGGCTGTCTCGTCGGCGGGCGCGTCGGCGGCGGGGGCTTCGGCTGCGGCGTCGGCGGCGGGCGCGGGGTCCGCGTCCTCCTGCAGTTCCCCGTACTCCGGCGCGGGGGCTTCGTCCTCGTCCCCCCAGAGCGCCTCGTCCCCCCAGAGCTCCGCGTCCTCGGCCCAGGCCTCCGGCGCATCCTGCGCCATGGAAAACGACGGCAGACTCATCGACAGCAGCAGCGCCAGCGCCGCCAGAAAACTGAGAAATCGTTTGCAATGCTTCATAGTCTCCACGTTCCTTCCATATTCCACCCGGGCTTTCCCCGGGGGCGGCAGTCCCGGCTTTACAAGAAGCCGGAACTCTTGAAATATGTGAAAAATCATCGTTCTTTTCCGGTTTGTTTCCAGCCATATTATATTTCAAAAGAGAACAGATTTCAAGCGGTTTGTAAAAATTTTTTAATTAATTTAC
>JAFYIF010000108.1 GCA_017538775.1 Oscillospiraceae bacterium
TCAAACTTCACGGCCTCCGGGTCCGTGCGGGGGTCGGCGGAATAGACGCCGTCGATGTTCTTTGCCAGCAGAATGGCGTCCGCGCCGATCTCCGCGGCCCGCAGCACGGCGGCGGTGTCTGTGGAGAAATAGGGGCAGCCGGTGCCGCAGCCGAAGATCACCACGCGGCCACAGCGCAGATGCTTGTCGGCCTTGAGGCGGATGTAGGGCTCGGCAATCTGTGCCATTGTAATGGCGGTCTGTACCCGGACCGGCACGTCCAGCTGCTCAAACACGTCGCTGAGGGCCAGGGCGTTCATCACCGTGGCCATCATGCCCATGTGGTCGGCCCTGGTGCGCTCCATCCGGCCGCCGCCGTCCTTGACGCCGCGCCAGAAGTTGCCGCCGCCCACGACGATGCCGACCTCCACGCCCATGTCCACACAGCGCTTGACCGCCTGGCAGACCCGGCGGATGATGTCAAAGTCCAGGCCGGTCTTTTTCTCCCCGGCCAGCGCCTCGCCGCTGATCTTCAGCAGGACGCGCCGATAGACAGGTTTTGCCTCCATCGGAACCACTCCCATTCCTGATTAGTCATGGAATTATACCACAGCGCGGCGGCTTTGACAATATCTGTCGGGGAATTTTTCTTGCAAAGGCCCCGCCGGGATTGACGGACTTCGCCCCGGGCGGGGGCGTATGCTGGGGGGCATGAAGACCGTCTATGCCGATTCGCTGATCGCTCTGAACGCCGCGCTGGACTACCTGCTGCTGCTGGCGGCGGGAAAGCTCTGCGCCCTGCCGCTGCGCCGCTGGCGGCTGGGGCTGGGGGCCCTCTGGGGCGGGATGTACGCGCTGCTGGCGCTGCTGTACCCCTCGTTTTTCGGGCTGGCTACGGTGAAGCTGCTGTCCGGGGCGGTGTCCGTGCTGCTGGCCTATGGCCTCGAGCGGCGGACGGGGCGGGCGGTGACGGCCTTTTACGCGGTCTCCGCGGCGCTGGCCGGGCTGATCTACGCCATCTCCCGGCTCAGCGGGCAGGCCTTTGACGGGGTCCCCTACCCGGTCAGCCTGCGGACGCTGCTGCTGGCCTTCGCCCTGGGCTACGCCGTGCTGAGCCTGGCCTTCCGGCACCGGGGGCGGCGGGCGGAGCGGCGCATCGTCCCGGTGACGCTCACGCTGGGGGCGCGGCGGCTGCAGCTCCCGGCCCTGGTGGACACGGGCAACGAGCTGATCGACCCGGTCAGCGGCAAAGGGGCGCTGGTGGCGGAGGCGGAGGCCCTGGCCCCGCTGCTGGACGACCCGGCCCCCCTGCTGGCAAGCGAGCCGCTGGAGGCGCTGGAGGGGCTGCGGCGGCAGGGGCTGGCCGGGCGGCTGCTCCCCTGCCGGGCCGTCACCGGCGGGACCGGGCTGCTTTTGTGCTTTGTCCCGACGCGCATCGAAGTGGCCGGGCGGCGGCGGGACGACCTGCTGGTGGCGGTCAGCCCCCAGCGCTTTTGCGCCGACGGGGAATACCGGGCGATCCTCAGCCAGACACAGGCGGAATAATCCAGAAATCGGAAAGGTCGGTGGGTTTTCTATGACTTTGGAACGCTCCGGACTGACGCGGGAGCTCAGGCTGCTTCTGATCACCATCCGCTGCGGCCCGGCCGGTGGGATCTACTACATCGGCGGCAGCGACACCCTGCCCCCGCCCCTGGAAGCGGAGGCGGAGCGGGCGGCCATCGCGGCCCTGGCCGCGGGGGACACGGCGGCCAGGCAAAGCCTGATCGAGCACAACCTGCGGCTGGTGGTCTACATCGCCCGCCGCTTCGAGAACGCCGGGGTCGGGCTGGAGGACCTGATCTCCATCGGCACCATCGGCCTCATCAAGGCCATCTCCACCTTCCGGGGGGACAAAAACATCAAGCTGGCCACATACGCCTCCCGCTGCATCGAAAACGAGATTTTGATGCACCTGCGGAAGATCAGCGCCCAAAAGGGGGAGGTCAGCATCGACGAGCCGCTGAACACCGACTGGGACGGGAACGAGCTGCTGCTGGGGGACGTGCTGGGCACCGACGCGGACGAGGTCTCCCGCCCCCTGGAGGACGACGTGGAGCGCCAGCTGCTGCTGGAGGCCGTGGACGCCCTGGAGGAACGGGAACGCCAGATCATCGTCCTGCGCTTCGGCCTCCGGGGCCAGCGGGAGATGACCCAGAAGCAGGTGGCCGACCGGATGGGGATTTCGCAGAGTTATATTTCCAGGCTGGAAAAGAGGATCATTCTGCGGCTGCGGCGGGAGCTGAGCCGGATGATGTGAGAGACGGGCGAAAAGGCCACAGACCGGGCGGCGTTCCGCAGCCGCCCTTTCTTTCCCTCCCCCAGCGGGGGAGGGTGCCGCCGCAGCGGCAGGAGAGGGAGAACGCGGCGGAAGCGCCAACAAAAAAATGACCGCAGCGGCGCGAATGGTTCAGGCAAAGCAAACGGCAAGGTTCTCCCTCTTCCGTCATGCGCCTCGCGGGGGATCGGCGCATGACACCTTCCCCCGCTGGGGGAGGGAAAGAAAGGGCGGCTGCGGAA
>JAFYIF010000109.1 GCA_017538775.1 Oscillospiraceae bacterium
CGCTTCGTACAGGTCCTGATAGAGAAAATGCGTCACAAAGCCGTCCAGCAGCACGATCTTTCCCCGGGCCTTTGCCAGGGATGCCGGGTCGGTGTTGGGCAGGTACAAAAGCTCCGCCTTCGCGGTGCCGTTCCCGGCGCAGCGGAAGCCCTCACAGGGGACTCTCTCCCCGTCCACGCTCAGCTCGGCGGACTCCACCTCCGCCATCTCCACCGGGAAGGGCTCCAGCCAGGCCCTGGCCCCCAGGGCTTCGCAGCGCGCCCTGAGCGTTTCCGCCGCCTCCAGCTCCTCGTCGCTGCCGCCGGTGCGGATGAAGGAAAGCCGCTCCAGCAGGTCCCGTACTTCCTCGTTTGTCATGTCGTATGCCTCCGAATGGGTGTTAGTGTTCTTTGGGTAGAAGTTTTCCCCGCAGCCGCCGCAGCGTTGGGATCAAAATCCCGATGACCGCCAGCTGCACCGGGGTCATCACCGCCGCCTGTACCAACCGCGTGCTCAGCAGGGGCAGGAAGGGGCTGCCGCTGGTGATGCTGATCCAGAGGGTGTTCAGGCCCAGGGAGCAGACCAGGGTATAGACCAGCACCGCCCCGAGCACCCGCAGCAGGTCCCGCCGGGTGCCGCGTGCGCGGGGCGCGCCGGGCTGCTCATACAAAAACAGGCCGTAGATCAGGCCCTGGACCATGGCGGTCAGGGTGTAGCCGGGGAAAAAGACCCCGCTGGGGAACAGCAGCGCCCCCAGCACGTCGATCAGCGCCCCCAGCAGCGCGGCGGGCAGCGGGCCGAACAAAATCGCGGCCACGGCGATGGGCACGAAGGTGAAGCTGATGCGCAGATTCCAGAGGTTCACCGGGCGCAGGGCGGCCAGCACCACGCCCATGGCGGCCAGCATCCCCAGGTAGGCCAGCATTCGGACGTTCAGTCGCTTCATCGTTCCGATTCAGCGGACGAAGTGGGTGCTGACCCGCTTCTCCTTCTCCGGCAGGCCGTAGGCCTCCCGGCCCAGGGCGATGCTCTTCATCAGAAACGCGGCGTTGCGCCCCAGGGTGCGGATGGTCTGGAGCCCCTCCAGGTCCTGGGCCGCCTCGCCGGGGCTGCGCCCGTGGACGGAGTTCCAGTACTGGCTGCTGACCACCGGCATCCCGGCGATGGTGAAATATTTGTTCAGCTCGTCGAAGGTGGCGCTGCAGCCGCCCCGGCGGGCCACGGCGATGGCCGCGCCCACCTTCATGGTCTTGTCAAAGCCGGTGCTGTAAAAGAGCCGGTCCAGGAAGGCCACGACGGTGGCGTTGGCGGAGGCGTAATAGACCGGCGAGCCCACGAACAGCCCGTCGGCGGCCTGAAACTTCGGGGCCACGGCGTTCACCGCGTCGTCAAAGGCGCAGCGCCCGGTGCGGGCGCACTTCCCGCAGGCCACGCAGCCCCGGATGGGGAGCTGGCCCACCTGAATCAGTTCGGTCTCGATGCCCTCCGCCTCCAGCGTGGTCTTCAGGGTCTCCAGCGCCAGGGCCGTGTTGCCCGCCGCCCGGGGCGAGCCGTTGATCAGCAGTGCTTTCATGTGCGTTTTCTCCGCCTTTCCAGAATAGTCGGGACTTCATTGATGGGAAGTATATCACAGTCCGGGGAAAAATGGAAGCGGGGATGCAGAAAATGCGGGCACCTCCGGCGGGTTCGGGGTCGCTCCGGCGGCGGGACGGAGGTTTTTCTGGGGGGGTGGTGCAGCGGGTGCATGGAACCGGCAGCTATGGAGACGCAGGTTCTCCCTCTTCCGGCGCTGCGCGCCACCTTCCCCCGCTGGGGGAAGGAACAAGCCGTAACAGTGCGCGCTGGGTTTGCGCAGGAACAGATCGAGACGCGGGCACGCTGGTTTCAACGCAGGAGGCAAAGGCTTCCGCTCCTTTCCCTCCCCCAGCGGGGGAGGGTGCCGCCCGCAGGCGGCAGGAGAGGGAGAACGTCGCTCCTTCCTCCCACTCCCCTTTCCCCGGCACCCCCGAAAGATTTCTGATGACAAACGTCCCGCACATCTGGTATACTCGGAATGAAACGCAGAGCAAGGAGGAACACGAGATGAATGAGCAATCCAACGAGCGCGCCGTCCGCATCCAGGACGATCTGTATCAGGCTGTGAACGGGGCCTGGCTGGCCTCGGCGGTGATCCCAGACGACCGGCCCTTCACCGGCGGCTTTGCAGAATTGGATATGGACGTGGAGCGGACCCTGATGGCGGACTTCCGGGACCTGGCGGCGGGGGACAAGACCACCGACCTTCCGGAAATGCGCTACGCCGCGGCGCTGTACCGGAAGGCGCTGGACACGGAGCGCCGCAACCGGGAGGGCATTGCCCCGGCGCTGCCCCTGCTGGAGACCGTCCGCGCCATTCGCTCCCTGGAGGACCTGAACCGGGCGGCCCCGGCGCTGCTGATGGCCGGGGTGGAACTGCCGGTTCAGGTGGACGTGGCCCCGGATATGCAGGACGCGGAGCACCACGCCTTTGTGGTGGCCGGGCCGGACATCCTCCTGCCGGACACCGCCTATTACGCGCCGGACCACGCGGAGGGCCGGCGGCTGCTGGCCGTCTTCTCCGACATGGCCGCCCGGCTGCTGGCCTTCACTCCCCTGTCCGAGGCGGAACAGCGGCAATATCTGGCCGACACCCTGGCCTATGACGCGCTGATCGCCCAAAAGGTCAAAAGCCGGCTGGAGTGGTCGGAGTATTTCAAATGCCACAACCCGATGGACGCCGGGCAGGTGGCGGCTTACACCGCGCCCTTCGACCTTTCGGGGCTGCTGAGGGCGCTGTACGGAGACAAGGCGCCCCGGACGCTGATCGTATATGACCCCAGGGCCATTCGGGAGATGTCCGGCTACTTCCGCCCGGAGAATCTGGAGCTTTATCTGCACTGGGCCTACGTCAAAGCCCTGCTGCGGGCCAGTCTCTGCCTCTCCGAGCCCATGGCGGCCCTGGGGCGGAGCTATGGCCGCGCCCTCACCGGCGCGGCGGCCGACCCGACGCCGGAAAAACAGGCCTATCAGCTGGCCTCCCAGACCTATGCCGAGCCGGTGGGCATCTACTATGGCCGGACCTACTTCGGCGAGGAGGCCAAGCGGGACATCACCGCCCTGGCAAAGAAGGTCATCGAGACCTACCAGCGCCGGATCGAGAAAAACGCCTTCCTGGCCCCCTCCACCAAGGAGACGGCCATCCGCAAGCTGGGCGCCATGGAGGTCAAGATGGGCTATCCCGACGCGGTGGGGCCCCTCTGGTCCCGGCTGGTGTTTGAGGATACCGACTCCCTCTTCGCCGCCATGCAGCGCCTGGGCGAGGTCCGGCGGCGGGACGGCTTCGAGCGGCTGCTGCGCCCGGTGGACCGGACCGAGTGGCTGATCCCCGGCCACATGGTCAACGCCTGCTACAACCCCAGCTGCAACGACGTGACCTTCCCCGCCGCGATTTTGCAGCCGCCCTTCTACGCCCTGCGCCAGAGCGTCAGCGAAAACCTGGGCGGCATCGGCGCGGTCATCGGCCACGAGGTCTCCCACGCCTTTGACAACAACGGGGCCATGTTCGACGAACACGGCAACCTGCACAACTGGTGGACGGAAGAAGACCTGGCCGCGTTCCAGACCCTGACCCAGCGGATGGTGGAGCAGTTCGACGGCATCCCCTACCACGGCGGGACCGTCAACGGCGCCCTGGTGGTCAGCGAGAACATCGCCGACAACGGCGGCATGGGCGTGACCCTGGAGATCCTCCGCGGCCTCCCCGACCCGGACTTCCGGGCCTATTTCATCAACTATGCCCGGGTCTGGTGCCTGAAAAGCCAGGAGGAATACATCCGCCTCCGCCTGGCCAGCGACGTACACTCCCCCAACGAGCTCCGGGCCAACATGAACCCCCGGAACTTCCCGGAGTGGTACGCGGCCTTCGGCGTGACGGAAAAAGACGGGATGTATCTGCCGCCGGAGAAGCGGATCAGTATTTGGTGACGCGTCAGAAGGAGCGGTTTCTTTGACTCATTTTTCGCTCTCCGCCGGTATCATCACAGCCGGATACATGAAGGAACTCCATAGCAGAGCAGAAGATGATGCACAGGATGCCAGGTAATTGACTCTTCCACCCAGCCGAAACGCCGGGTTTCCGCCCCCATCCCTTTCTATGCGTAGAAGAATCGGGCGCATGGATGCGGCGTTTCATGTGAAAACAAATATGCAAAAAAGAAACCCTGGTCTGACCGTTGGGTTTCTTTTTTGCTTGTTTCATGTGTTCCGGGCAAAGACTGCTTACGCAGGCTCAGTCACTGCCCACCTTTAACACACACTTGTCACATGGCGTCAGCCCCATGCCAAGTGCGGAAGACAAGGGAACCTCCCAATAGGTTCCGCCGTTGCAATGATCGTCATAGTGATACCGTTTCCCGGTTGCGGTGATGAAGACGGGTTTCGCGTCCTCAGGAACGGACAGCTTGACGGTGAAGGTTGAACCTTCCCACTCGACCAGCAAACCAAGCGCTTCGGCCACACCGCGAACGGGAAGATAGGTCGTTCCGTCGATGATGAAGGGTTCTACCGTTTTTCCGTTGGCATCTTTTGGCGTGAACTCTTCTCCATTCAGCGTGATTTTTATGTCCCGAAATGCCAGCTCCGCCGTCCGGTTCTCCGACACGGCATATACGCCATAGGACAGGGATAACACAACGGCAACTGTCAGCAACAAAAAAATGAGCTTTCGTTTCATGGCAATACCTCCAAATAGAATTAAAAATTTGTTACTGTCTAAGTCTATCATATTTTCAAAAATTGTCAAGTTAAAAATTCTGTTTTTGGGAATCTAAGGCTTCATGACTCATTTTGCGCTTTTCACTCAACGCAAGAATGCTTGCTCCCCTCCACTGGCAGCACGACGACCGTTTTGCCCCCCCGCCTGGCATAGCGCAGCGTCGCCGCCGTGCCGCCGCGCGGTTCCCCGTTGTAGACCGCCAGCAGCAATTCGGCATGATCGACCAGAAAGCGGTCACGTTCCAGCATACAGGTTTTTCCGCTGCTGCGGTTGACGTAGACCACGGAATCCGCCCGGTCCAGGATCTTTCGATACCGTTCCCGCGCTGATGCGCTCCACTTGTCCGCCTGCTCCCGGCAGGGCAGAATGCAGTGGAGTTTCAGCGCGGGATTCTTGTCCCGCAGCTCCAGAACGAGTTCCGCCGCCCAGGTGTCCACGCCCTCGGCCATGCCGGAGAGAAAATCGCAATACCCTTCCCCTGACAGCGCTTCCAGCTTGTTCCGCAGCGCCGCTTTCAGTGCGGCGCAGCGCATGTCCGTTTCCTCCCGCCGCCAGGGCAGCTTCTGCGGGCGGTGGCCCGTAATGGCGCAGACCTTCCGCTCCATGCGTCGCACCTTCTTTCCTCCGTATGGCTAAATAATGGCCATGTTGTAGGGCCATTCTATCAGCCATAATGACAAATGTAAAGGGGATGATGCGATGATTTCCTATGCGCCGCTGTGGAAAACCATGGCGGAACAGCGGGTGACCACTTACACGCTGCGCGTCAAGCACGGCATGAGCCACGCAACGGTGCAGCGGCTCCAGGCGGATCTCCCGGTCTCCACCCACACGCTGGACAAGCTGTGCGCGATTTTGCATTGCAGCCTGTCGGATGTCGCGGTCTATGTGCCGAATCAAACATGAAACCCCGTGTCTCCGCTTCTTTTGCGTGGTACACGGGGTTTGTTTTTGTGTATGCGGCGGGAAAACACTTGCCATTGTGCGGAAATCGTTGTATGCTGTCTGTGACGGAACAAATGCATCAAAGACCGGATGAAATTGCACGGCATGTCCAACGACTTGAAAGGAGATTCTGCATGGCTTCTACAAACACGCGGATCGCGATTCAGAACACCTATGGGGAACGGTTCCAGCACTGCTGGGGCTGCGGCCCGAAAAATGAGCTGGGGATGCATTTGCAGTCCTATCCCAGCGAGGATGGGACGCAGTGCGTCTGCAAGGTGACCCCGGCCAGACAGTTTACCGGCGGCGTCCCGGACAATCTCTTCGGCGGGATGATCGCGGTTTTGTTCGACTGCCACGGCACCGCCTCCGCCGCCTGGTTTGCCCACCGGGCCCGTGGGCTGGAACTGACGGAGGACACCGTCATTGGCCGTTTCATCACCGCCCGGCTGGAGATCGACTTCAAAAAGCCCACGCCCATGGACCAGGAGATCACGGTAACGGCCCGGGCGGAGGAAGTCGGCGCACGCAAGGTCATCGTCACGATGGAGCTGGAGGCCGCGGGGATCGTCCGGGCACAGGCGCGGATGGTCGCCGTGGGGGTCAAGGACAATATGTGAACGGCGGGGGAACACAGGGGACGGTTCTGTGTGTAGGTGCGAACACACAGAACCGTCCCCTGTGTTCCGGTCAGCGCTTTTTGTAAAGCAGCAGCTCCGGGTTTTTCCCCTCCGCCTCGTAGGTGCAGACCAGGAGGAAGTCCATGTTGGCCAGGACGCCGAAGCAGCGGTCCCCGCCCAGCTCCGGCTCCAGCTGGCAGCCCAGATAGGTGGTGCCGTCGTCCAGGAACTTTGCCGCCGTCCCGTTGGGCAGGCGGTACGGGAGGTTCACATAGCTCCCCACCAGGGCGTTGAGCTTTTCCACCTTCGGCATCCCCTCGACGTGCAGGGCGTTGAGCTCGTCGATGAGCTGGCGCTTGAAGGCCTCGAACTGGCCGTGGTCGCTGAGCTCCTGATAGCGCTTCCAGTAGTCCAGCCCGGGCAGAATCTGCCGCATATGGGCCCGGGCCTGGTCCTCGGAGAAGCCCGCCCCGGCCATATGTTTGACGCAGACCTCGATCAGCTCGTCCATATCGCTGTAGGTATAGGTCCCGTCGGCGTAGCACCACTGGCAGTAGTTCTCGTTGGGCGTCCCGTCCCGGTCCCTGCCGAGGATGGCGTCCTCCAGCGGCATCCCGCAGCACTGGCAGATCAGCTGGCGCGGCGCGCCCAGCAGGGTGTTGATCGAGACGTTGAACAGCTTCGACAGCAGCTTCAGCGTCTCGGTGTTCGGCACCGTCTCCCCCTTCTCCCAGCGGGACACCGCCTGCCGCGTCACAAAGACCCGCTCCGCCAGCTCGTCCTGGGACAGGCCGTTTTTGGTCCTGAGTTCGTATATCACGTCTTTCGTGTCCATGGAAACACCTCCTCGACCTGTATTCTATTACAATCGGGCTTCCGGCGCAAGCAACTTACAGTTGCGGGAAAACCGCGTCGCAGAGGAACGGGCTTGCATCTTCGGCGGCGATGGGCTATGCTGGGGCTTAGAACGTGGAGGGGGGCGCTTTTCTTGGGCATCCGGGCGATCTTGTGGGACATCGACGACACGCTGCTGGCCTTTCCGCCGGCGGAGGCGGAGGCGCTGCGGCTGGCGCTGCTCGCGTGCGGGCTTCCGGAACCCACGGCGGCGCAGACGGCGCGCTACAGCGCCATCAACCTGGCGTGCTGGAAGGCACTGGAGCGGGGGGAGCTGAGCCGGGAGGCGCTGCGCACCAACCGCTTCCGGCGCTTCCTGGCCGGGGAGGGCTGGGACGCCGCGCTGGCCGGGGCTGTGGCGGCGCGCTATGAAGCGGAGCTGGCCGGGCAGGTGTATTTTGTGCCCGGCGCGCTGGAGCTGGTGACGGCGCTGCGGGGCAAAGTGGGCCAGTACGCGGCCAGCAACGGCACCCGCCGGGTGCAGCTGCCCCGGCTGGCCCGCGCCGGGCTGGACCGGCTGCTGGACGGGGTCTTCCTCTCGGAGATCCTGGGCGCGGAAAAGCCGGACAGCGCCTTCTTTGACGCGGTCTGCGCGCGCTTGCCGGGGCTGGCGCGGCGGGAGATTTTGATGGTGGGCGATTCCCTGAGCAGCGACGTACTGGGCGGGCTGCGCAGCGGGCTTGTCACCTGCTGGTACAACCCGGAGGGGAAAGCCCTGAACATCCCGGAGCGGCCGGACTATGAGATCCGCAGCCTCGATGCGCTGCCGGGCATCCTGGAAGCCCTCGGGATCGGCAAACCGGATTGAAACTTGCGGAGGGAATTTGCACCCTCCGCGCTTATTTATGCCCAGACCAGCCAGAGAAACAGATAGCCCACCAGCACGGCGGTCAGGGTGTAGGGCACCCCGATCCGCATGAAGTCCCGGAAGGAGACCGCGTGCCCCTCCCGCCGCAGCAGGCCCACCGCCGTGATGTTGGCGGAGGCCCCGATGGGGGTGATGTTGCCGCCCAGGGTGGCGCCGGACAGGAGGCCGAAGTAGAGCAGATACGGCTCCATGCCCAGCGTGGCCGTCACAGAACGGAGCACCGGCAGCATGGCAGCCACATAGGGGATGTTGTCCACAAAGGCGGAGATCAGCACGGAACCCCAGACGATGATCGTATACAGCAGGAACAGATCCTGCCCGCCGAAGCGGACCAGGCCCTGGGCCATGTCGTCGATCAGCCCCACCTGGCGCAGCCCGCCGATGACCAGAAACAGACCCAGGAGCAGCCCCAGGGTCTCAAAGTCCAGATGCCGGAGGGTGTCTTTCGCGCCGGACAGGCTCCGCTCCCGCATTACGCGCAATAGCAGGGAGGCCAGGGCCAGGACGCAGCAGATCGCGCCGTTGAGGATGGCCGGGGCTTCCGGGAGGAAGGAGGCCGCAATCAGCGCCGCCACCATCAGCAGCAGCATCCCCGTGGGCAGATAGTCGGTGACGGCGGCGCGTTCCCCGGCGCGCACCGGCTCCCGGTCCCCCCGGAACAGCAGCATCATCACCGGCACCGTAGCCAGCGCCCCCAGCTCCACCGCAAAGAAGATGCCGGGCCGCCCCTCCATCCAGAAGAAGCTCATGAAGTTCATCCCGGCGTAGTCGCCCAGCATGATGGAGGTGGTGTCCCCCACCAGCGTGGCCGCCCCCTGCAGGTTGGAGGACACGGAGATGGAGAGGATCATCGGCACCGGATTCCGGCCCAGCTTCCGGCAGATCGCCAGCCCCACCGGGGCCACGATCAGCACCGTCGCCACGTTGTCGATCAGCGCGGAGATCGCGCCGGAAAATAAGCTCATCAGGATCGTCACCCAGAGGACGTTCTTCGACTTCTCCAGCAGCAGATCCGCCAGCAGGTTCGGCATCTGCGATTCGATGAACGCATGGACCAAAATCATGGTCCCCGCGATCATCATCAGCACGTTCCAGTTGATGACGGAAGCCAGGCCGTCCAGCGGCAGCAGCCCCGCCAGCAGGAACAGCGCCGCCGCGCCCAGCGACCAGAGGGGCCGGTACTTCGGCCAGGCCACCATCAGGACATACATCAAAAGAAACACGACCAGGGCAAAAATCTTCATGCAAGCCTCCCGTTTCACAATTGGAAAAAAGACTTTTACCGCAGCCGTCCTTGGTGCGGTAAAAGTCTTGCTGCCTGGAACATATCCCGGGGATCGCTCCCGCAGGGACGCCATCCATTGCGCACACTGCGCCAGCTGCTGCCTGTTACCAGTATATGTATATAGCATATCGGGGCGGCGGTGTCAAGGTGGAAGCGAGGGCTTCGGGCCGGAGCAGACGAACAGGACGTTGAAAACCAATGCGGAAAACCCGTCAGTTTCCCCGCAGGATTTCCCCCCGCAGATCCAGATACTCCCGCTCCAGGTCCTTCCATTGCCGCTCCAGATCCTGAAACTCCCGGAGCGCCCTGCGCATGTCCTCCGATGCATAGCCCGTCCCCTGCGCCACCAGTTGTCTGAGTCTTTCCCGCGCCGCTTCCAGATCCATGCCCAGGCTGTACAGCCGCGCCGCCGACGCGAGCAGCAGGTCTTTTTGCTGATCCATTCTGACACCCCCGAAAACAAATCATAGTCTTGTCCTGTAACAGGACATTATTTCCTGTTTTGTCGTTTACGCTTTCCTTTGTCCTAAGTCAAGACAAGGAGGCCAAACCGCATGGCAAGGATCATCGACGGAAACGCGCAGAACATGGTGGGGCCCAAGGTGCGGAAGCTGCGGCTGGCGCGGAAGATGAGCCAGCAGACGCTCTCGGACCGGCTGGAGACCCTGGCGATCTACGTCTGCCGTGGCTCTGTCTCCCGCATCGAGGACGGACAGCGCACGGTGACGGACATGGAACTGTACGGGCTGGCCAAGGTGCTGGGAGTGTCCATCGAAGATTTGTTCGAGGATTGACGAAACGCTTCCGACGCGCTGCGCTGCCGCCTGCTGACCCCTGATCGTACAACTTTTCCGCTTCCCCTTTTCCTCCACAGGAAACGCAAACATGGGGATTATATCCCCTTATCGGAAAAGATTATAACCCCCATACTGGAAACAGTCAATGGGGGGGGGAAGCAAATGATCGTGTTCGACAAGCTGTGGGGCGTCATGCGGGAGAAGGGTGTCTCCACCTACCTGCTGCGGGAACAGTGCGGAATCGACAGCAAGACCATCCGTCGGCTGCGGGCCAACGACAACATGGAGACCAAAACCCTGAACAAACTCTGCGCCGCGCTGGGTTGCCGTCTGGAGGACATCGCCGAATACGTTCCGGACGAATGACGGAGCGGGCGCAACTGCGAAACAGCGGAAGGGGCAAGCCCCTTCCCTACATGATGTGGTTGATCTTGGAAAGACTGCCACATTTTGTAGGGAGAGGGCTTGCCCCTTTTTTGTTTTCGCGGCCGGTGTTTGCCGCAGACCTTGCTCTTGACGCAAATTCGGCAACAAGATACCCGATGATCGGCAAAACAGCAAGCGATACCGGCAAAATAGCAAGCGGTTATGCGATTTCAAAGCTCCAGAATCTTGCCGATAGGCCAGAGAAAACTTACCGTCTGCCGCCGAAAAGCGTATTCATCAGCCCGCGCTTCAAAATCTGCGTGCCGGTGTTGACCAGCTGCCGCTCGATGCGGTCCCGGCGCTGCTGGGCTTTGCGCTCCGCCGCGGCCTTCCGGCGCTCTTCCTCCCTCTGGCGCTGCTTTTCCGCCGCCGCCTCCTCTTTGCGCTGGCGGGCTTCCAGGGCGGCCTTCTCCTTTTCCAGGGCGGCGCGTTCGGCCTCCAGGGCCTCCCGCTCCGCGTCCACCGCCCGCTGGCGTTCCAGCAGCTCATAGGCGCTGTCCCGGTCCACCAGCGCGTCATAGCGGCCCATGCCGTCCTCGGCCATGGCCGCCCGGCGGGTCTCTTGGGCGCAGGGTGCCATCAGGCTCTGGGGGCAGATGATCGCGGTGCGCTGGGTGACGCCGGGGACGCCCTGCTCATCCAGCAGGCTGACCAGCGCCTCCCCCACGCCCAGTTCCAGGATGGCCTCCTCGGTCTTGAAGTCCGGGTTGGGGCGCATGGAGTTGGCCGCGGCGCGCACCGCCTTCTGCTCCGCCGGGGTGTAGGCCCGGAGGGCGTGCTGGATGCGCCCGGAGAGCTGGGCCAGCACGCTGTCGGGGATGTCGCCGGGGCTCTGGGTGACGAACCAGACGCCCACGCCCTTGGAGCGGATCAGCTTGACCATCTGCTCGATCTTCTGCACCAGCAGCTTGGGCGCGTCGGAGAAGAGCATATGGGCCTCGTCGAAGAAGAAGACCAGCTTGGGCTTGTCCGCGTCGCCCCGCTCCGGCAGCCGCTCGAACAGCTCGCTCATCAGCCAGAGCAGGAAGGTGGCGTAGAGCTTGGGGCTGCGGGCCAGCTGGACGCAGTCCAGCAGATTCACGACGCCCCTGCCCGCGCTGTCGCAGCGGATCAGGTCCAGGATGTCCAGGTCCGGCTCGCCGAAGAACAGCTCCCCGCCCTGGGCCTCCAGGGGCAGCAGAGCCCGGACGATGCCGCCCAGGGACTGGCTGGACACGTTGCCGTACTGGCTCAGCAGCTCCTCCCGGTGGTCCCCCACCCAGCCCAGCAGGGCGCGCAGGTCCTTCAGATCGATGAGCAGCAGACCCCGGTCGTCGGCCACGCGGAAGACGATGTTCAGCACGCCCTCCTGGGCCGGGCTGAGCTGCAAGATCCGCGCCAGCAGCTCCGGCCCCATGTCGGAGACCGTGGCCCGCACCGGGTGGCCCGACGCCTGGTACACGTCCCAGAAGCAGACGGGATAGGGGCGGTAGGCGAAGACCTCCCGCAGCCCGAATTTGTCGATGCGCTTTTCCATCCCCGCGCTGGACGCCCCCGGCTCCGCCAGGCCGGAGACATCGCCCTTGATGTCGCAGAGGAACACCGGCACCCCGGCGTCGGAGAAGGACTCGGCCAGGACTTTCATCGTGACGGTCTTGCCGGTGCCGCTGGCCCCGGCGATGAGCCCGTGCCGGTTGGCCATGCCCGGTGCCATCGTGACGCGCCGCTCCCCGGCCAGGCCCAGATAGATCTCTTGGTTCAGATACATGCTTGCAGCCTCCTTGTTTCCGCGTTCTCCAAACAGCCGGTTCAGCCTTCCGGCTCCATCCAGTCGGGCTTCACCGGGACCGGGTCGAAGACCACCCGGACCCCCTCCGGCAGCGTGATTGTCATCACCAGCATCGGGTCGTAGTCCGGCCCCGCCTCAAACCAGGGCTGGCCCTCCACCGGGTTCAGGTGGGTCTTCCCGTGGTCCCCGTCGGGCAGCAGCTCCCGCGTGAAGGGCAGGACCTGGCCCTGATATTCCAATTGATACTGCACGGCGCTGTCGTCGATGCCGATGAAGACGGCGGGGCTGCCGTAGCGCGCCCCGAAGATGTGGGGACCGATCCAGGTCTCCCGGGCCTCGGTGCTGAGGTTGACGCCGGTGGTGTAGCCGTACCAGTTCTCCTGCTCGTCCCAGTCGATGCCAGCGCCCCGGACCGTGATCTCCGCGCCCGCCGCAGCGCGGACGCCGAAGCCATGGCGGTCCCCGTCCTGATTCTCCCACAGGGTGACCGCGTGGGCGCCGATGTCCACCAAGGTGTAGCTCCAGGGGTCGGTGATGTGGATGTATGCGTCCCCGGTCTCCAGCGCGGAGATGTCGATGTTGCCCTGCATCAGGCGCAGCTCGTCGTAGCCCTCGAGCGCGTCACGGAGGGCCACCTCGCAGCATTCCGAGCTGTCCACCTGGAAGACGCGCCAGATGCCCTCGTCCGTCGGCTCGAAGCGGAGGGACACGCCGCCCTCCACCGTGCCGCCGTGCAGGATGTGATGCTCCACCCGGACGCCGTTGACCACATAGGAGGCGTCCTCCTCGATCCAGCCGGGGTTGATCCAGGCGGAGACCGCGCAGTCCACCGTCAGACC
>JAFYIF010000110.1 GCA_017538775.1 Oscillospiraceae bacterium
CGTCTATGCTAGAGTAAAGCCCAGAGTTTTTTGTTCGATTCTGCCGCAAACGCCGTGTTTCAGGGGGAAAACTGCCGTGCCGGACATTCAGACTTTTTTGATCGTGTGTCCGCTGGTGCTGCTGGCCGGGTTTGTGGACGCCATCGGCGGGGGCGGGGGCTTGATCTCCCTGCCCGCCTATCTGCTGGCCGGGCTGCCCGCCCATTCGGCCATTGCCACGAACAAGCTGTCCTCCACCTGCGGCACGGCGCTGGCGACGGTCCGCTTTGCCCGGCAGGGCCTGATGCACTGGCGTCTGGCCTGGCCCTCCATGGCGGCGGGACTGGCGGGGTCCTGGTGTGGGGCGCATCTGTCCATGCTGGCGGACTCTGCCGTGCTGGAGCGGGTGCTCTATCTGGTCCTGCCGCTGACGGCCCTGCTGGTGCTGCGAAAGGACGCACTGCGGGACGAGGCGCGATGCAGAGAGGGCGGAGAGCGGCGCACGGCGGGCATCGCCGCCGGGGCCTCCCTGCTCATCGGCGTCTACGACGGCTTTTACGGACCGGGGACCGGCACCTTTCTGATCCTGGCCTATTCCCTGCTGGCGGGCATGGATGTGCGCCGCGCCAACGGCCAGTGCAAGGCCGTGAACCTGACCACCAACGTCACAAGTCTGCTGGTCTACCTGCGCGGCGGGCAGGTGCTGCTGGCGCTGGGCCTGGCGGCGGCGGCCTGCAACATGCTGGGCAACTGGCTGGGGGCGGGCATGGCGATCCGCGCCGGGAGCCGGATCACCCGGCCCATCATCCTGCTGGTGCTGCTGCTCCTTCTGCTGCGGCTGCTGGGCGTGTACTGACGGGGCTTTTGCTTGTCCATCCATTTCGTTCCCGTGGGGGACGGAAGAAATAAAACAGGAGGCATACATATGGAACAGAAAAAGAAAAAGCTGTCCCTGGCGACGCAGATCTTCATCGCGCTGGTGCTGGCCATCGGCGTGGGTATGGCGCTGACCGGGAACCCCGCCGTCGCCGTGAGCTACATCAAGCCCTTCGGCACCATCTTCCTGAACCTCATCAAGTGGGTCGTCACGCCGCTGGTGTTCTTCTCCATCATGGCCGGCGTGGTGTCCATGCGGGACATCCGCAAGGTCGGCTCCATCGGCGTCAAGACCATCGTGTATTACCTCTGCACCACGGCGCTGGCCATCATCATCGGTCTGGCTCTGGCGAACGTGTTCCGGGGCATCTTCCCGGCGCTGCAGACCAGCGATTTGTCCTATGAGTCCTCCGGCAGCGTGAACTTCATGGACACGCTGGTGGGCATTTTCCCCTCCAACTTCATGAAGCCCTTCGTCGAGGCCAATATGCTCCAGATCATCGTGGCGAGCCTGATCATCGGCTTCGCCCTGCTGCTGATCGAGCGCAGGCGCGAGGTGGAGTACAAGCTGGTGGAGATCCTGAACGACGTGTTCATGAAGGCCATGGAGATGATCGTCAAGCTGTCCCCCATCGGCGTGTTCTGCCTGCTGTGCCCGGTGGTGGCGGAGAACGGCCCGGCGGTGCTGGGCTCTCTGGCCAAGGTGCTGCTGGTGGCCTACCTGGCCTACATCCTCCACGCGGTGGTGGTCTACTCCCTGTC
>JAFYIF010000111.1 GCA_017538775.1 Oscillospiraceae bacterium
AGAAAGCCCGGCTGCCCCGCCGTCGCGGCCTGTTCGATGGCGGGGATCAGCAGACTCCAGATCGAAGCCGCCACCATCACCCCCGCGGCAAACCCGGTCAAAGCCCGCTGGACCCCCAGTCTCAGCTCCCGCCGCAGAAAGAACACGCAGGCCGCGCCCAAAGCCGTCCCGAGAAAGGGGAGCAGTAGCCCCGAAATCACTGTCTTCATGTGCTGCGTTCCGATCCTTTCCGTGTTTGGCTCCCATGATACACCGAATGGACCGCGGTGACAAGGAGGGATTTCCGGACATGATTTGACATTGCGCGGAAGATTGGGTACAATCAGAGCAAAGGTACCGGAATATGAAAGAAGTTTTGGAGGAACGCAGGATGAACATTCAAACCAACAAAACCCGCACCTGGATGGAGGACGGGAACGGCGTCACCGTCGCGCTGCTGGACCACCCGGAAGTGCGGCCCGGCGTGGTAAACCTAGTCCACACGGAGGTGGACCCCGCCATGGGCGGGCGGGGCCTGGCCGGGGAGCTGACCCGGGCCGTGGCGGAGCGGCTGCGGGCGGAGGGCCTCCGGGCGGAGCTGTCCTGCTCCTACTCCGTCCGCTGGTTTGCCCGGCACCCGGAGTACGCGGACGTGCTGGCCGACCCGGAGGCCGAGGCGCGGCGGGCGCAGGAATACGGCGGCCCGGCCTGCGGGCTGCGCTGGGGCTGAGCCCTCCCCGGCGCATTCGCAGAAGGGACGAAGGAACACGCACAGGCCCGGCGCTCTGCCGGGCTTTTGCGATTCCCGCCGAAGCTGTCTGAACGACAGAACATCCGACGGCAAAAAGGAGCGGAACATGAAACTGATCCATCTCTCGGATCTCCACCTGGGCAAACGCATCTATGAATGCTCCATGCTGGAGGACCAGGCGTACATCTTATCGCAGATCCTGGAACTTGTGGACGCCGAACAGCCGGACGGGGTCCTCATCGCCGGGGACATCTACGACAAACCCGTCCCGCCCGCCGAGGCGGTGCAGCTGTTCGACCGCTTTCTGGTGGAGCTGGCGGAGCGGGGGCTGGAGGTCTATGTCATCAGCGGGAACCACGATTCCCCGGAGCGGATCGCCTTCGGGGCGCGGCTGATGGACCGGAGCGGCATCCACGTCGCCCCGGTTTACTGCGGGGAGGTTCTGCCATTTTCCTGGCAGGACGCCTATGGAACGGTGAAGCTCTATCTGCTCCCCTTCCTCAAGCCCATCCAGGCCCGCCGCCATTTCGGGGACGGCATCGACAGCTATACGGAGGCGCTGCGGGCGGCCATCTCCCACATGGCGCCGGACCCGACGGCCCGGAACGTGCTGGTGACCCATCAGTTCGTCACCGGCGCGCAGCGCACGGAGTCGGAGGAACTGGCCGTGGGCGGAAGCGAAAACGTGGACGCCGGGGTCTTCGCCCCCTTTGACTATGTGGCCCTGGGGCATCTGCACCGCCCGCAGATTTGCGGGGCTGCGCACATCCGCTACTGCGGCTCGCCGCTGAAGTACTCGTTTTCGGAGGCGAAGGATCAGAAGTCCCTCACCGTCGTCGAGCTGCTGGAAAAGGGGCGGGTCCTGTGCCGGACGGTCCCCCTGGTCCCGAAGCGCGAGCTGGTGGAGCTGCGCGGGCGCTATGCGGAGCTGACGCTGCGGTCGTTTTACGAAAACACCGGCTGGCAGGAGGACTACATCCACATCACCCTGACGGACGAGGAGGACATCCCAGACGCGCTGGGCAAGCTGCGGAGCATCTACCACCGGCTGATGAAGCTGGACTACGACAACACCCGGACGAGAACGAATCAGGAGATCGGCGGCGCGTTGGAGCTGGAGGCCAAGAGCCCGTTCACGCTGTTTGCGGAATTCTATGAATTGCAGAACAACCAGCCCCTGAGCGAGGCGCAGACGGACTATCTGAACGAGCGGATCGCAGCCACATGGGAGGACGAAGCATGAGACCGCGCAAGCTGAGCATCACCGCCTTTGGCCCCTACGCGCAAAAGACGGTCCTGGACCTGGACAAGCTGGGCAGCCAGGGCCTGTACCTGATCACGGGGGACACCGGCGCGGGCAAGACCACGATTTTTGACGCCATCACCTTTGCCCTCTACGGAAGAGCCAGCGGGGACATCCGCGACGTATCCATGCTGCGCTCGAAATATGCGGAGGCCTCCGTCCCCACCGAGGTGGAGCTGGAGTTCTCCTGCGCCGGGAAGACCTATACCGTCACGCGCCGCCCGGAGTATGAGAGGCCGAAAACCCGGGGCGAGGGCTTTGTCAGGCAAAAGGCGGAGGCCACGCTGCTGTACCCCGACGGGCATCTCCAAACAAAGCGGCAGGAGGTGGACACGGCCATCCGGGACATCATGGGCATGGACCGGGGCCAGTTCATGCAGATCGCCATGATCGCCCAGGGGGAGTTCCTGAAACTCCTGCTGGCTTCCACGGAGGACCGGAAAAAGATCCTGCGGGAGGTGTTCAAAACGCAGCGCTATCAGCGCTTGCAGGAGCGTCTGAAGGAGGACGCCGCAGCGCTGCGCGCCCAGTGGTTCGCGGCGAAGAGCAGCTTGCAGCAAGTTAGCTCCGGCATCGCGGCAGCGGCGGACGACCCGCTGCGCGCCGAAGTGGAACGGGCCAGGTCCGGCGAACTGCCCGCCGAAGAGACGCTGCACCTTCTGGAAACGCTGATCGGGCAGGATGAGGAACAGGAAAAAGACCTGTCGGCGCGCATCGGCTTCCTGGAACAGGAACTCGAGGCCATCAACGCCCGGCTCGGCAAACTGGAGACGGAGGAAAAGACAAAAGCGGCGCTCATTCAGGCGCAAAACGCTTATCAGGCGGAACAGCTGCGCCATCAAACGGCCGGCACGGCCTATGAGCAGCAGAAGGCCCGGCAGCCGGAACTGGACCGGCGCCAGGATGAAAAGAGCAAGCTGGAGGCGGAGCTGCCCCGCTATGACGTGCTGGAGCGCCTGGTCTCCGAGATCGCCCGGCTGCGGGCCGAGCGGGACGCGCTGGAGCGGGAGCAAAGCGAAGCAGCCCGGCAGCGGGGGGAAGCGGCGGCGGACCTGGAAGGCAGCAAACAGGAGCTGTCCTCCCTGGCCGACGCCGGGGAGCGGGTCCAGGCCCTGCTCCGGCGGCAGGAACAACTGGAGACCCGGAAAGAAGCGCTGGAGACCCTCTCCCAGCTGCTGGCCGACCGCGCCCTGGAGGCGGAAATCCTCCGGGACCTGCAACAGGCCTACCGCGCAGCCTCCGGGACCGGCGACGCGCTGCGCACAGCCTATGAGGCAAAAAACAAGGCCTTTCTGGACGAACAGGCGGGCATCCTGGCGGAGACGCTGCACGAGGGGGAGCCCTGCCCGGTCTGCGGTTCCCGGCACCACCCGCAGCTCGCCCGGAAATCGGAGAAAGCCCCCACGGAGGCCCAGCTGAAAAAAGCAAAGCAAGCGGCGGAGGACGCCGAGCAAGCGGCGAAGCGCGCCAGCGAAGTCTGCGCCGCCGAGCGTGTGAAAGCGGAGCTGCTGGAGCAGAAGATCCAGACGCAGACGGCCATGCTGTGGACGGACCTGCCGCCGGAGTCCCTGCCGGAAAAGCTCCGGACCGCGAGCGCCCAGCTGCGGGTCGAGTTTGCGGACCTGAACCGGGAGCGCAAAGCGGAAGAGACCCGGCGCACGCGCAAAGCGTTTCTGGAGGAAGCGGTCCCGAACAAAGAGGCGGCTCTCACGGCGCTGAACCAGAAGCTGGAGCGCCTGAGCCAGGACATCGCAGCGCGCAGCGCGACGCTTGATGCTCAGAGCGAACAGCTCCGGACGGAGCGGGAGACCCTCCGCTTTGAAAGCAAACGCCAGGCGGCCCAGCAGCTCCGGGACTGGGACCGCGCCATCACCCAGATGCGGGAGGCGTTCCGGAAGGCCGAGAGCGCGTTCCGCAGCTCCGACAAGAATCTGGGAGAACTGGACGCCACGGTGCACAGCCTCCGCGCCCAGCTTGCGGAGATGCCGGAGCTGGACGGGGAGTGCGAACGGAAGCGGAGAGCGGAGGTCACGACCGCGAAAAAAGCGGCGGAGACCGCGTCCAAACAGCTCCACGCCAGACTGACGGTGAACCGCGCCGCACAGACCAGCATCCGGGCAAAGCATACGGAACTGGAACAGCTCGAAACCCGCTACGCCATGGTCAAAGCCCTCTCCGACACCGCCAACGGAACCGTCCAGGGCAAGGAGAAGGTCATGCTGGAGACTTACATCCAGATGACCTGCTTCGACCGGGTCATCGCCCGGGCGAACACGCGCCTGATGCGCATGTCCGGGGGCCAGTATGAGTTGAAGCGCCGCAAAGAGGCGGAGAACAACCGGAGTCAAAGCGGCCTGGAGCTGGACGTG
>JAFYIF010000112.1 GCA_017538775.1 Oscillospiraceae bacterium
CTCCCCTTTGAGATCAACACCGGCGGTATGTCCCGGCTCTGGCGGACAGAACCCTACCCCGCCTGGGACATTCTCCGCTATCTGGCCGCAAGCGGCGCAAAGTTCGTCCTGAACAGCGACGCCCACAGCCGGAGGACCCTGCTTTACCACTTCCCCCAGGTGGAAAAACGCGCCAGGGGACTGGGGGCGGAAGTGATCCCTTTTTTGGTGAAAAAAGGAGGTGAGAAGGAATAGTTGCATGATGCCTGTTTCTGGTTAAAGAACCGTTATTTTACTTAAAAAATACAAACACGGGAGCTGGAGATATGTTACTGAAAGATAAAAAGATACTATATACATTAATTGAGTCTGCCGTTATTGCGCTTATACCTACTTTAATCTCTCCAATCATTCAATCCCTTATTCAAGGGGACACTCTTCCGGAATTGAAAACTTTGTTTGTAAACAACTTATTTATTTTATTTATTATATCATTTTCTATATCATTTATATTTATATTAATCTTGTTAGAGCTGGTTCAGAAGCTTCCTTTTTTTCGTGCTTACCGGCAATATGAAGGAAAATGGGTGGAGTATATACGTGATAAGCCAGAGGCTCCGATAGCAGTTTGCACACTTCATTATTCCAGAGGAGAATACCACTTTGACGGTACAAATTTTTCCGATCAACATGATGAAATTGTAAGATTTAAGTCGGTTAAATTCATGGGAGATGGGGACGACGGATTTTACTATGTTACTCAAGGTAACCAAACATATTTTATTAGAGGATTTGGAAGCATTTTTTCCCTTTCAAAAGGAAGTGAAGGCTTTTATGAAGGAAATGGTTTTTTCTTTGATGTTTCAGATATAAATGAGACATTAGTTCGGCATATGGAGCTATTTAAGTTTGATAAAAAGTTTTGGAAGCAGCATTTAAAATTAACTCGGTCCCAAAAACCAAAAAAATTCTCGGACAGGGAAATTTATGATTATACAAAAGAATATGTAAAAAAGGTATACTATAAAAACCAAAAATCTTCTCGTGTCATTCCACATCGGATTCATTGGATAAATTTAATTTGAAATATCTTTTTTTTCTGCGCCGAACCGGGACGCTCCGAAGACCCCCAGTTCTGCCCCGTCCCAGTGATTCCTCTCATGAAAAAAGCGCTTTCACAAGGCGGTCTGTCGCCCGGTGAAAGCGCTTTTTCCATATGGTGCTGTCATTCGGCCTCAGCCGTCCTCTGGCGGTACGAACTCCAGCAGTTCGTCGATCCCGCAGTTCAGGACCGTGCAAAGGCGGGCCAGCACGTCGATGTCCAGTCGGGTGATGGTGTTGTTGCAATAGTGATTGAGCTGCGTCCGCTGCATCTCGGCCCGCTGGCTCAGTTTGTTCTTGCTGAGGCCCCGGACTTCCAGCAGTTCCGCCAGTTTGATCCGGATCGTTCCAAACCGTTCCATGTACTTGACCACCTTGAAAAAAGCATTTGACAAGGGTAGTCTAGCTTTGTTATAATCCGATTAGAAGCTCTAAGAAGTCTTGTGCTATTTCTTGCACATATCTGGTCAGGACAAGGACGACTGGCCCGGCGGGAAGCGACAGTAATACTCCATGACATAGCTTTGCCCGCCCTGTCGCAGCGTCAGCTTCAGCAGGTTTGGCAGCTCCAGTTCCGCCTCGGCTTCCAGCTGGGGGTGGGCGTAGACGGGCCGATCCCCGATCCGGAGGCTGTGGGTCGCCGCCTCGTAGGCCAGGAGGGGCCGGTCTTCATACAGCAGCGCCCAGTCCCCGCCGTCCCTTGACAGGCGCTGGAAGTCCCCGGTCTCCGTCCAGCGGCCCACGGCGGCGAACACGATCCCCGCCTCCCGGCGCGCACGCAGCGCCGTATCCAGCGTCAGCTCCGTGCGCAGCGTGGCCAGCAGCAGATGGGCCGCGCCCAGCGCCACCAGGGACGCGCAGAAGGCCGCCGCCAGCAGTTCCACCAGCGTCGCGCCGCTGTTGCGGCGGCGCGGCGGCTTTGAGTTGTCCATCGCTTGCTTCGCCTCCTATGCGGGCCGGACGGACAGCCAGGACACCCGGACCAGGACGGACCCGACTTCCTGCGGCGGTTCCCCTGCCTCCGCGTCCGCCGGGGACTCCCCTTCCGTCGGCTCCGTCTCCACCTGAGCCTGGACGGCGCCGATCTCCTGCGGGGGCTCCCCTGCCTCCGTCTCCACCCTTATCACCGCCCGCAGCGCGGCGCCGGGCCGCGCCGGGTCAAGCAGCTCCACCGTCAGCGTCAGCTCCGCGGCCTCCGGTCCCTCCGATTCGCAGGAAACGGCGAGGGACAGGGGCGGCTCCACTTCCCCGGTCAAAGCTGCGGCGAAGTCCTCCAACCAGGCGGACAGCGCCGTGTCGGCGGGGAGCGTGCGGCCAACCTGCGACCGGAGCTGCTGATAAACCCGCTCGGCCACGGCCTGGACCGCGTACCGGCTTTGCGCTTGCGCAAACTGTCCGCCCGCCGTCCGGAGCGTGGCCCCCAGGCGCAGCGCCAGCAGGGAGACCGAGGACACCAGCGCCAACGTCACCGCCAGCACCAGCGCCAGCACATAGCCGCTTTTCCCGCGCTTCATGGCGCACCCTCCGTCCGGGCGGGGACGTAGACCGTCACCGCCACCGCCTCTCCCCAGGCCCTGTCGCCGCTGCGGACCGTGACGGCGTAGCCCACGACGCGCTGCTCCCCGTCCGGCGTCTCCGCCGCGTCCGGCTGCGCTTCCAGTTCCACCTCCGGGTAGCTGTCCCCGGGCGCGTAGCCCAGGGCCTGAAGGCGCGCTGCTGCCCGCAGCACCGCGTGTTCCGCCGCCGTCCGCGCCGAGGCCCGGGCATCCGTCCGCAGCGCGGCGGCCAGGGTCCCGCTCACCGCCGCCGCCACCAGGCCCAGCACCGCGATGGACACGACGACCTCCAGCAGCGTGAAGCCCGCCCGATTTCGTTCCTTCCGCACCGCCGCCTCACTCCGTTTCCGCCGGGCGGAGCAGATAGCAGTCCAGGCGCAGCGTCCCGGCCCAGCGCGTCCCCTCCGTCCGCAGCGCGGCGCTGTGGACGGTGACCGGGCGCTCTTGCCCGTCCAGATGCCGCAGCAGCGCCGCCAGGCCCGCCGCGTCCGTCTCCAGACGCAGCTCCAGCCGCAGTGCGCCCAGTTCCGCCCCGTCGCTCAGCGCAGCCAGCGGGCGGTAGGTGCCGAAGCGGAAGTCGATCTCCGTCCCCAGCAGAGTCTCCAGCTCCAGGATGAAGCGGATCTGCTCCTCCTCCCGCAGCGTCTCCGGCAGCCGTGTGCGCCAGGCCGCCAGCGCGGCCCGCAGGTCCTCCGCTTCCGGCTCCGGGCTTTCCCCCGGCTCCAGGGCTGCCCGGCGCGCTTCCGCCTCCCGCTGGGCCAAATCCAGCCGGCGGAGCAGGGCCGCCTCCTCCCGCTCCGCCTCCCGGCGGGCGGGGAGCCAAACCAGCGTCAGCAGGCCCACCGCCGCCAGCAGCAGCCCCAGGCCCAGCAGCAAGCTTCGGTTTTTTCGCAGTCCCTTCATGATGGTACCCCCGCTTCCTCCCGAAGTTCCAGCTGCGCCGTGAAGAACACCCGTCCGTCCTCGAACAGGCGGCGCTGGGTCTCGGCGAAGCTCTCGCTCCAGGCGCTGTCCGCCGCGTCGGGAAAGTTGGGGACCGTGCGCTCCGGCCCCTGGCTCAGGTCGGAGACGGCCAGCAGCTCCGTCCGCTCCAGCGCCCGCAGCCGGGTCAGCAGCCCGGCGGCTCCGGCCTTGTCCGGACAGGCCAGCTGCACATAGAGCTGCGCCTCCGACATGCCCAGATAGCAGAGATCGCAGTCCTCCGGCAGCGCGGCGCGGAGCTCCTCCAGCGCCCCCTCCAGCGCCCCGCTGCGCAGGTGCAGCGCCCCGGCGATGGCCTCCAGGTCGGCGGCGACGCGCTCCAGGGCCTCATGCTCGGCGGCCTGCTCCGCCCGGGCGCTTTGGGCGGCCTCCGCCTCCGGTCGGAGAGCGGGCAGCAGGGCCTCGGCCCGCTCGGTCTCCTGCCGCAGGGCTTTCAGCCCGGCGGTCTCCGGCCCCGGCGCGGCCAGGCACAGCAGTGCCGCCACCAGCAGCGCCGCGGCCCCCAGGGTGGGCGGCAACCAGACCCGGGTCCGGCTGCCCCGCAGCGCCTGGCCGAAGTCCCGTTCCGTCAACGCGGCCCCCAGGCAGAGTTCCCAGCCCGTCTCCACGCCGCAGCGCAGGGGGTGCGGCGACAGACCGCAGCGCAGGGCCAGGGCCTGGGCCAGGGCGCAGCCCTCCTCCGTGTCGGCGCTGTACCAGAGCTTGAACCGCGCCTCCCCGGTCAGGAGGGAGGCGCAGTAGTCCAGCAGCATCCCAGGCTCGTCCAGCGCGTCCGCGTCGAGCGCCCGCCGGGGCAGGACGCGCTGGAGCAGGGTGCGGCCATTTTGTCGGCAGCACAGCAGCAGCTGCTCGCGCCCCACATACAGCAGCAGCGCCCCGTCCGGACAGGCCGGGTCCCGCCGGGCGGCCAGGCTCAGGCAGTTGCAGCCGTAGTCCAGCGCTGCCGGGTGCAGCCCGCAGTCCGCCGCCAGCCGCAGCCAGCCCGCCGGAAGCGCCCTTGGCGCGGCCCAGAGGCGCAGCCGCAGCTCCGGCCCCTCAGGCGCTTCCCGCTCCCAGACCAGGGCGGAGTCCGCCGGGGAGGCCGGGAAATAGAGGTCCAGATTCGCGTACAGCAGTTTCCCCAGCCGCCGCTTCCCCACCGGCGGGACCGAGACGGTCTCGCCGCGGATCCGGGTGCCGGACAGGCAGAACACGGTCCGGCGTACGCCCCGGAAGGCCCCTCGTGCCAGCAGGCCCCGGAGGGCCTCGGCCACCGGTTCCGGGCGCAGCAGCTCCCCGTCCCGCACGGCCCCCTCCGGCAGCGGGACACAGGCGGAGGCCGACAGTTCCGGTCCCTCTGCCCCTGGCCGAAAGCGCGCAACGCGCAGCTCCCCCGCGCCGATCTGGATGGCCAGGCAGCGGCCATGGCGTTTTTGCATCGTCCTCTCCCCTTCCGGTGCCTCCGCCGGGCGGCCTGGGCCTATCCGGCGGGGAAATAGCGGTCGTAGGCCGCCGTCATGTTCAGCATGGGCAAAAAGACCGCCAGGACCACCAGCAGCACCAGCAGCGCGGAAACCAGGACCGCCAGCGGCTCCAGCAGACCCAGCAGCCGCGCCGTGGCCTGTTCCAGTTCCTCGTCATAGTAGTCCGCCGTGCGCTCCAGCATCCCGCCAAGGTCCCCGGACTCCTCCCCGGCGGCCAGCATCTGGCACAGCAGCGGCGGAAAGGCCC
>JAFYIF010000113.1 GCA_017538775.1 Oscillospiraceae bacterium
ACAAGGCGAAGAATGAGATGAACATCCGGGAACACGGCGTCGATTTCAGAACCGCCGCCCTGGTTTTCAACGACCCGTATGCTCTGACCGATTACGACTATGAACACTCTGAGGACGAGGACCGCGACCATGCGATCGGCGTTCCGGTAGACCTCACGGACACGCTGGACATCCCCGGGTTTGAGGGAGTTCCAAGAGCCTTTCTCGGTGCGGTGGATGATGTGCTGTTTGTTGTCTATACGATGAGATTTCTAGCCGGTTCAGAATACCATCGGATCATCTCTGCCCGCGCAGCGGAAAAAGAAGAAATCAAGGAATACGAGGCCGCGAAGTTTGCGGATGCGCAATGGTGAGACCGAACGGGAATAAGATGGGGCAAAGGAAAGGAGCGAGCGGGATGCGTGAGGAAATGGACATCGGCGATCTCAGCGAGGAGGAACTCATCCGCAGATTCTCTGTAGAAATCAACGGAACGCGCTATGTCCGGGCCAGCGTGCTGGATGCGATCGGGCGGCGAAATGCCGAACGGGCGAACCGGAGGCCCGGAGACCCTGGAACGCCGGAGAATCCGGTGTTCCGGAATGGCCGTGCCTATGTCTACAGTTCGACAAACCGACTCATCCTGTGGGAAGACTATCCGGGTGAGATCCCGCCGGGAGAGGGCGTCGTCTATCGGGTGAACCCGGAGACCACGGAGCTGTTTGTGCTGACACATGAGATGCAGCCGACGGAGGAACAGAAGAAGATGGTCCAGGAAGCGAAAGCCAGGCCCGTCACCTTCGGAGCGGACTGTCCGAAGTCCACGCCGGAGCAGTTGGCCCGCTTTCGCAAGTTTGGACAGATGCGGAACCGTCAGAGAGCGGCGTTCAGAAAGCGCTGAGCGGACGGTGCCCGGACTCGTTCCGGCATCAACAGGCGAATCGGGAGGCAAAGCGATGAGCGGAATCACAATCCAAACAATCTCCATCACCGACCTGGACACGGACGCCATTGTCAACGCGGCCAACGAGGGGCTTTGGGCCGGGGGCGGAGTCTGTGGGGCGATTTTCCGGGCGGCTGGGGCTGCCGCGCTGGAGGCGGCCTGTCGGCGGATCGGGCACTGCGACACGGGCCGCGCCGTGGTCACGCCGGGCTTCCGGCTGAAAGCGAAGTACATTCTCCACGCCGTCGGCCCCCGCTGGTCCGGCGGCGGGCGGGGGGAGCCGGAGCTGCTGTACGGGGCCTATCGCAGCGCCCTGGAGCTGGCCGCGCAGCTTGGCTGCCGCTCCGTCGGCTTCCCGCTGATCTCCGCGGGCATCTTCGGCTATCCGGCGGACCGGGCCTGGGAAGTGGCGCTGCGGGCCTGCGGGGACTTCCTCGACGCCGGGCATTCCATCGACATCGTGTTCGCCGTCCTCGATGAGCGGATGCTGGCGCTGGGGCGGCGGATGCTGGACGCGGACGCGCTGGTCCGGCGCGTTACCGCGATGGAGGCGCGGCTGAACCGGCTCACGGACTGGCTGGCGCAGCCGGTGGGGGACCTGCGGGCGGACGTGGAGGCCCTGGACGGCTATCTCCGCAGCGGACAGTGGCTGGCCGACTTTGAGGCGGACGAGGCCGGGGCGCTGCCCGCCGGGCTGCCCCGGGGGGTGCTGTCGGAGGACGCGCTGTACAACGCGCTGGAGGCCTACGCGGAGCGGCAAAGCTGAGCGCTTGCATTTTCCGGCAGCTGTGCTATACTGAGGCTCCGGTCGGCGTTTTCCGCCGCCCGCAATCCGGGGGCCGCCCGCCCCGTTTGGAAAGAAGGAACCTCTCCCATGCGCATCCTGCTCGCCACGGCTTTTGCCCTGTTCGCCGGTCTGATGATGACCCGCGTGTTCAAATATCTGCACCTCCGCTTCCCCGACGTGACCGCGTTTTTGATCGCCGGGGTGCTGGTGGGGCCTTTCTGCCTGGGCTCGCTGGGCTTGCCGGGGCTGGGCTTTGCCTCCATGGAGGAGCTGGACCGGGCGGCGGTGCTGTCCAACGTGGCCCTGGGCTTCATCGCCTTTGACATCGGCAACGAGTTCCGCCTGGCCCATCTTCGCAGCACGGGGCGGACGGCCACGGTCATCGGCGTGGCCCAGGCGCTCATCACCACGCTGCTGGTGGACGCGGCGCTGGTCGGCCTCTACTTCCTGGTGGGGCCGGAGACGCTGCCCCTGCCCGTGGCCGTCACCCTGGGGGCCATTGCTGCGGCCACGGCCCCGGCTGCCACGTTAATGGTCGTGCGCCAGTACAAGGCGAAAGGCCCGGTAACCAACCTGCTGCTGCCCATCGTCGCGCTGGACGACGCGGTGGGTCTGGTGATTTTCGCCGTGTCCATCGGCGTGGCCGGGGCCATCGAGGGCGGCAGCCTGAACGCCGTCGGCGTGGTGGTGAACCCCCTGCTGGAGATCGTCTGCTCCCTGCTGCTGGGGGCCTTCATGGGGGCGCTGCTGACCGCGCTGGAGAAGATCTTCTTCTCCAACTCCAACCGCCTGAGCCTGACCATCGCCTTTGTGGTGATGACCATCGCCCTGAGTTCCGTGCGCTTCGACCTGGGCGGCGGGGTGGAGCTGTCCTTCTCCTCCCTGCTGGTGTGCATGATGCTGGGCACCATGTTCTGCAACCTGAGCGAGTATTCCGCCGACATCATGAACCGCTCGGCCAAGTGGACGGCCCCGCTGTACGCGGTGTTCTTCGTCCTGTCCGGCGCGCAGCTGGACCTGGGCGTGTTCCGCTATCCGCTGGTCATCCTCATCGGCGTGGTGTACATCCTGGTCCGCTGCCTGGGCAAATACTACGGCGCACGGGCCAGCAGCGCCCTGACCGGATGCAGCGAGACCGTCCGGCGCTATCTGGGTGTCACGCTCTTCCCCCAGGCCGGCGTCGCCCTGGGCATGGTGGTCAGCGCTCAGGTGCTGGGCGCTGCTTACGGCGGGACCATCCGCAACATCATTCTGTTCAGCGTGCTGATCTATGAGCTGGTGGGCCCGCTGCTGACCAAGCTGGCCCTGGAACGGGCCGGGGAGATCACCAGCGGCGCGACGGATGCGCAGAACCGGGCCAGGTTTGAGAAGAAGGAGCACGGGGGGAGATTGGCGAAGCGGTGAAGGGGGTATGCCGGGCAGCCCCGTTCGGTGTTGTTCCTCTTTTTTGGCTCCCTTCTTTAGAAGGGAGCTGTCCGCGCAGCGGAGCTGAGGCTTGCTTTCTGCGGCTGTCGCTTTTCATGACGCCACCCCCCCTGGCCGA
>JAFYIF010000011.1 GCA_017538775.1 Oscillospiraceae bacterium
CCCCGTGAGGGGTGTGGAATGCTTCGTCATACGGATCGACCCGGGCTGGTATTTCCCGGTCTAAATCCCCGTGAGGGGTGTGGAATGCTTCAATTACGTCGTTGCGAAAGCACGGGAACAGAAGTCTAAATCCCCGTGAGGGGTGTGGAATGCTTCCGCGGGACCGGGAAGCAGATGCACGGAAAAAAGCAGTCTAAATCCCCGTGAGGGGTGTGGAATGCTTCATTGGACGCCGGACCAAACGCTTGCCCCGCCCTGGCTTGTCTAAATCCCCGTGAGGGGTGTGGAATGCTTCGACCGCGCCGCCGAACACGGCGCGGATCCCGCGTGTCTAAATCCCCGTGAGGGGTGTGGAATGCTTCACGGGACCAGGTTAATCCGGTTTTGGCTTTGACATGTCTAAATCCCCGTGAGGGGTGTGGAATGCTTCCTCCCGGCCAAAACCCCATCCTGCAAGGGACTGTGTCTAAATCCCCGTGAGGGGTGTGGAATGCTTCAGGGACCGCGACGGGCGGTTGGTCGTGGTCGATGGTCTAAATCCCCGTGAGGGGTGTGGAATGCTTCGGCAATCCTGACCAGAATGTCCAAAGCTGCTTTTGACAGTTTTCCCAGCGCCACAAAACAAGCATAGCAGATTTCTGCACGATTTGCAAGGAAAAACCGGAAGACTGCACAAACCGGACGCCCGGTTTTGACGCTGTTCTGACGCGAAGCCCTGGGTACGGCGGTCGATCCGCACGCCGCAAAACGTAGTTCGCGCAAGGAGGTCTACGCCCGGGACCCGGATGCTCCCGCTTGTTTGCCCTGCGCTGTTCGCCCGCCCCCGGACCGCTGTATTGTGATCCGGGGGGCATTCAATCCTTTCTTGTCTCACTCAGCGCCATTGACGGTCGAAAAACGGCCACCAGATCCCATCGTGTTTCTTGTCCGGTTGGCAGCCTTTTATCCGAATCGAAACCCGTTCGCGCTGTTGTGTACGCTTGTCAACATGATTCTCCAGAACGACGCTTTCCCCGCGCAGCAGTGCCCGGATCTGCTCGTCGCTGAGGGAGGTACCGAAATAGGTTCCGATCTGAAAGCCGCAGTCCCGGTTGCTGCATTTTCCAAAGCCGGGTCTGACGCTCACTACGTTTGCGTCGCATTTGGGACAGGGGCCGAGGACTTTGCCGCCGCCTTTTCTGCTCTCCGGGGCACGGGATCTCTGCGGGGCAGGGGAGGGGGGTTCATGCTTTGTGTATGCCTCCGACTTTGTGTACGCATCTGTCTTTGTGTACGCTTTCGCCGGATCACCAATCAGCGGCAGCTTTTCATTGTCAAACTTCAGTTGGTTTTCCGTCTTCCGTTGTTCCGTCGTCATCCGCCCAAAGCCCACGTTGGTCTTCGCTCCGACGCCCAGTTCCTCCAAAAGCGTCCGGAACAGCGCCAGCTTCTCCGCCGCGCTGACGCCCAGCTCCTTCGCGTCATGCAGCAGAAAGGCGAAGCGGAAGGGCACGCTGGGCCGGATCTTCATCAGACTGATGGGCTTGGGGTTTTTCAGCTTGTCCGGGTGCGGGGTGATGGTCTCCGGGGCCAGCATGGGCGTGTTGCCGTCGCAAACGGGAAACGCGCCCAGGAAGCAGTCTCCGCCGTCGAAGATCTCTTTCTCCAGCTCGCCCACGTCCACCGCTTTGCCCAGATACTCCCCGATCAGATAACTCTGATCCTTCTTCCGAAAGCAGCTGCGAAGCTGTCCCTTGAGGGAGGAACCGGGCAGCCAGGGCAGGCCGGTCACATAGTCCAGAGAGAACCCGAGCTTCACCGCCCCCGGCAGCTTGATCTCGTGGGCGTTCCCCAGCCCCATCAGGAGACCGGGATAGGCGGTGTAGAGGACAAAGCTCTGGACCGCCTCCCCCAGCGCGGCAAAGGGGTCCTCAGCGGGCGGGCAAAACGACCAGAGGCCGTCGTTGCGCGCTTCCAGATCCTGCTCGACCTCCTTCGACCGTTTTTCCTTTCCCTCCAGATCCTCCAGGGGGTCCAGATCCTCAAAATACTCCACATAGAAGCGGTAATGGAGATTGGGGGATACCAGCCTCACTTCGACCCCTCCTTGACATCCAACTGATACAGGTTCATCGCCAGCTTGAGCGCAATGGCGGCGTCCAGCACCGCGTCCCTGCTGGGGACGGCGCGGCCCGCGGCCCGCTCGTCTCTGGCCCAGTCGTACAGCGTTTTGCTTTGCGGGATCACCCCATCGGCCTGCAGGACAGCCTGGATCGCGGCGATCAGCTTGCTCCGGTCCACCTTCGCGCTGTTCTGCTCGGAGAAAAAGGCAATGGCGGCGATCAGGCTGCCCATGGTCACCGACGCGCCGAAGGAGGCGATCTGACTGCGAAAGCTCTTTTTGACGATGCCCTTTTCCGCAATGCCCACGGTCGTCAAAGCATCATAGGCGCTGGGGATCCACGTTTCGATCCTGGCTTTGTTCATCGCGTTCCCTCCATCACAGTCAGACGGCACAGGCCGTAGCCGATGGAAGCGTTGCCGCCGAACTGGACGACCTGATCCCGCACCGTATCCGCGAAAGCGGTCAGGGAATCCCGATCGGAATCATCCGCCAGCACCGCAAAGCTGAATACGCTCTCATGCGGAACGACTTCTTCATACCAGAGATTTGTGCTGCGGCCATCGTCCAGGCTGTTTCGGGACAGCACCGGGAGGGAGAGCTGCTTCATTGCCTCGTCGCCGATCCGGTAGAGTTCCAGCTGCCCGCCGAAGTTCAGCGTGAGTTTCTGATCCTGCTGAAGGCCTTCCAGCTCCACGCCGTCTGTCGGATTCGGGCTGACCGAGACTGACACACCGGGCAGGGCGCAGAGTTCCTGCAAACGGTTCAGCGCCTCCTGCGTGGTGACCAGGGCGTAGGGCCTGTCTCCCTTGGAGACCCGGACCGGGATGCCGATCATCTCCGCCGCCAGGATCTTCAGCTTGCCCGGCGTGGTGTTGCGCTTTTCGTCGCTGCCGAACAGCGGCTTGACCAGATCCGGCTTGGCCTTTTCAAAATACTCCCGCAGCGCGCCTTTGACGCCGGAGGCGTTGACCGTGGGATACTGGAGGATGGGGTCGCGCTCCACCTCGTTGTCCACGATGTTGTAGTTCACATCGCCGTTTCCGGCGTGAAGATTGGTGATGCACTTCATGCGGATCATCAGACCAGTCATGGCTTTTTTCCTCCCAAGTTACAAATCACGTTATAGCCAATGGCTTCGGCGGCGGCGTTTCCCTCCAGCGCCGGGGGCTGTTTGCTGAACACGCTTCCGGCGCGGATCAGGTGCCAGCGGATGGAGCTGCGCCGACGGCGGTTGAGCAGGCGGTTCTCTCCCAGCTTCGTCTCGATGTTGCGGAGGCTCTTTTCCTCCACGATGGCGAAGCTGCCCAGCCGGAAGCCCGGCGGCGGGATCAGGTCGTCCAGTTCGGCGGCAACGCTTCCATCGGCTACGGCCTGTGCCGTCTGACTGTGCAGGATCAGGTCGGACAGGGCGTAGTACCAGGTCTCTCCGGTGTCCAGCTCCGCCTCGACCAGGTTTTTCAGGAGGTCGGACGGGCTTTCGGCGGAATGCCGCTGAAACGCCTGAAACGCCGTGACCGGGCACACCCGCGCCAGGAACGCCGCCCGCTTGACGCCCATGTAGACCACGCAGTCCGTGTGCAGCGCGTCGTCCGCCGTCTCCGCCAGGACCGCGAACGCGTAGTCTTTTTCCAGCACATAGCGCTCTCTGCGGAAAAAGGCCTTTTCCCGTTCCTCATCGTCCGTCACCTTCTGATTCCCGGTGATCAGGTCCTTCCGGAACAGCTTGCGGTAGATTTGGAGCCTGTCCGCATCCCGGCTGCCCAGTTCCAGAAAGCCGCTGCCATAGCCGTCTTTTGCATTGTAAGCTTCCTTCGGAGGCAGCCGGACGGAACCAGCGGAGGTACACAGCGCCGGGCCGAGCTGCATGGGGACGTAGCCCGTTTCCTGCGCCGTGTTGTGGAAGGGATTGGGGATCAGCACGGTCTGCCTCTCCCGGTTCACCAGAAACAGGGGCGACAGGCTGCGGATCACGCCAAAACTCAGCTCCGGCTTCTGGAAGCTGAAACTCTCCGGCCCGATCAGCTCGCGGATGGCTTCCTGTTCCTCCGGCTCATAACAGAGATCCGTATGCAGCAGCCCGGCCTTTTGCAGCGCCATATAGCGCAGCGTCCCCAGCAGCATGGTCTGTTCCGGGAGCAGATTGGAGGCGGCCAGATAGGACTCTTTTCCGGTCCTGACCGATTCCGCATCCTCAAAGACAAAGGACTGGTCGGTGCCGAAGGTGTAGGGTTCCAGGGGGCTAAAGGTCACAAGACAGGTCATTCTCTCTCACCCGCTTTCTCTTCCAGAAATCGCGCCCAGCGCAGCAGACCGGTCATGACGCCCAGCGGGCCCTTTGTGTCCGTTTCCTCGCCCCAGAGCAGATGCCGCTCCCGCAGAAACACGTCGAAGACCGCGCCGCCAAGCCCGTTCAGATAGTCCTCAAAGGCCTTCTGACCGGGGTTGTCAAAGAAGTTCATCCAGATTTTGCCAAAGCGTTCCTTTGCCGCGTCCGGGTCCGCGCCCGGTGCTTGCAGGGCGGTCTCGGTGTTCCGGAGATGCCGCTCCAGCAAGGGCGCGGCGTGCAGGACCTGCCGCAGCACGGCGGCGGTTTTCTTGCTGTCGTCCCCCAGCAGCATCGCGTCCATCAGCTTCTGGAACGCGGGAAAATCGGGGTTATGGACCGCAAGCTTGAGACTCTGCCCGCTGTGCTTGCGCAGCTCCAGCGCCAGGTTGTCCTTGATCGGCTTGCCCTCGCTGTCATGAAATGCGTCGTATTTGGCCCAGTACATCAATTCATCGCCCTTTTTCAGCGCCTCGTACAGCGGGTACTTCTCATACTGCACGGAGACGCCGAAGGACACCGTCGGATACTCGGACGCCGTCGGGAATGAATCCCGAACGCAGCGCTGAAACAGTGCGCGGATGGCCTGACAGAGCGTCAGCACCGTGCCGCGCTGCCCGTCCACCGTGCCGTAGATCGGCGCGAGAAACAGCAGATCGTCCCCGCCCGCGTACACGGGCATTCCCCCGAAGGCGTGGATCAGCTCCGTCACCTGCAACCGGTATTGCAGACAGGCCTCCGAAAAGCGCTCCACGTCCTCGTCGCCGAAGCTGTCCTGGAACCTGCCGATCCCGTCGCCGTCGGCGTTGACCAGGGCGAAATAGCGGCTGTATTTTTTGTCCATGTCGGCGTTGGTCCGGGCGATGTCCGGGATGTCCCGCACGGCGCCGAAGGGGTTCAGCAGGTACGCCGCTTTCCGCTGCGGAAAGAGGGGAGAGGCCTGGATCTCGCTGTTGCGCGCCCCGCTCTTCAGGTCTCTCGCGTCGTCGTTGGCAAACAGGCGGGCAAAGGGATCGTGCAGACTGGAAGCGGGGAAGGTCTTCATCAGCTCCAGGGCGTCCAGACAGTCGTTGAGCGCTTCCAGCTTGTCCCGGCCCGCCAGCTCCGGCTCCGGGAGCAGCACAAAATGGATCTGCAGATAGTCCCCGAAGAAGTCGCGCATCTCCTTCCGGTCATAGTGCTCCGGAAAGGCCCCGGCAGTTTCGTCCCGACAGGCCTTGACGACGCCGCAGAGCGCGTCCAGAATGGCCGTCTCCTCTCCCTCGACCCGGAACAGGATCCGGTCCGCGTAGAGGCCGACCCCGTCCTGTTCCAGATGGATGTCGGGCCGGTAGGCGGTGGACAGCAGCCTTGCCCCCGGCAGCGCCGCCAGCACCCCGGCGCAGAGGCGGCGGGAGAGGTCGGCAAAGAGATAGCTGGAAAACCACAGCGCAGCGGGCACCGTGGCGTTTTCAATGGTGTCCGTGATCGGACCGATGGTGAGACCGGCGTAGTAAGTCATATTTGGTTCACCTCCGGGGCGTTTTTCAAATACTTGTACACCGTTCCACTTCTGTAGTATGCATCTCTTACAAGATAATTGTAATGATCTGCATACTGCATCAGAAAGTCCTCTGTGTCGAAGCGTTCGTTCGGGAACTGATTCTTGCTCGGCGTGTCCAGGGCTCCCTCTTGATATCCAAAGGGGCGGATATACTTGCCTGCAACCTTTTCCTTCGGGGTAAAGACAAAGGATTTTCCATACAGGGCATCCTCTACCGGACATGGCACGATCAGAACGGTATTTCCGACAATTTTGAAG
>JAFYIF010000114.1 GCA_017538775.1 Oscillospiraceae bacterium
ATCCCGGAGGTGTATGCCCTGGGCAGTCTGGCGGAGGCGCTGGACCGGGCGGTGAAGACCGACCTGCCCCTCTTCCTCTACGAGACCGGGGAGCGCCGGGAGCTGCGTCAGGTCATCGAGGGCCACACCGGCCCCCTGTCTTCCGCCGCCATCCTCACCGGGCCGGAGGGGGGCTTTGAGCCTTGGGAGGCGGAGCTGGCCCGGCTGGCGGGCCTGCCCCTGTGCAGCATGGGCCCGCGCATCCTCCGCTGCGAGACCGCGCCCCTGGCGGCCCTGACGGCGCTGATGTACGCCACGGGGAACCTCTGAGCGTGGAACCCCGGCTGACGGACATCGACCCGGCGGAGGCCCTGCGCTATCTGGGCTGCAAGGGCGCGCCGCCGGAGGAGCTGCTGCGGGACGTGCAGCGCTGCCGGGCGCGTCTGCTGGACTATGCCCGGCCCCGCCTGGTCTGGAAACGCTTCACCCGGCTGCCGGACGGACGCTTGGAGGGGACGGACTGGACCCCGGAAGGGGCGGACGTCGCCGCCCATCTCCTTGGCTGCCCGCAGGTGGTGCTGCTGGCGGCCACCCTGGGCGCGGAGACCGAGACCCTGATCCGCCGGGCCCAGCGCCGGGACATGGCGGAGGCGCTGCTGCTGGACGCCTGTGCCGGAGCCGCCCTGGAGAACGTCTGCGACAACTTCTGCGCGGACCTGGCCTCCGAGCTGGCCCCGGCAAGGCTGACGGGGCGCTACAGCCCCGGCTACGGGGACTTCCCCCTGTCGGAGCAGCGCCGGATCTTTTCTTTGCTGGACGTGACCCGGCGCATCGGTGTCAGCCTCACCGAGGGCGGCCTGATGCTGCCCCAGAAGTCCGTGACGGCCCTGATCGGCGTGGGTGCGCCGGAGGGGGCGCGGACGGTATCCCACTGTGACACTTGCCCGGCGCGGACGCGCTGTATCTTTCGGAAGGAGGGACGGAGCTGTGGAACTCCCTGAACTGACGCTGCTGGACGGCGCGATGGGTACCATGTTACTGGCAGCCGGTCTGCCCGCGGGCGCGGCCCCGGAGCTGTGGTGCCTCAGCGCCCCGGAGGCCGTGACGGCGGTCCACCGGGCCTATGTGGAGGCGGGCAGCCGCGTCCTCTATACGAACACCTTCGGGGCCAACCGGGTCAAGCTGGCCGGGAGCGGCCATAGCGTTTCTGAGCTGGTCTCCGCCGCCGTCCGCTGCGCCCGGGCCGCCGCCGGGCCGGACACCCGGGTGGCCCTGGACATCGGCCCCATCGGCCAACTGCTGGAACCTCTGGGCACCCTGCCCTTTGAAGAAGCCGTAGACATCTTCCGGGAGACCGTGGAGGCCGGAGCCGAGGCCGGGGCGGACCTGGTGGTCTTCGAGACCCTGAGCGATCTGGCCGAGGCCCGGGCGGGCGTGCTGGCGGCCCGGGAACACAGCGCCCTGCCGGTCTGGGTCACCATGACCTTCGAGGCCACGGGCCGCAGCTTTTTGGGGGTCACCCCGGCCAGCATGGGCCTCACCCTCTGCGGCCTGGGGGTGGACGCCCTGGGCTTCAACTGCTCCCTGGGCCCGGCGGAGCTGCTGCCGCTGGTGGAGGAGCTGCGGGCCTGGAGCGGGGACACGCCGCTGATCCTCAAGCCCAACGCCGGACTGCCCGACCCCCGCAGCGGGGCCTACGCCATGACGCCGGAGGACTTCGCCGCCGCCCTGGCCCCCGCCGCCGCCCTGGGCGTCCGCTGCTTCGGCGGCTGCTGCGGCACGCGCCCGGACTTCATCGCCGCCCTGCGCGACAGCCTGCGCCCCCTGCCGCAGAAAACTATCCCCCGCCGCCACGGGGTCTGCTGCGCCACCGGCGCGGTGGATTCCGCCGCCGTCCGGGTGGTGGGAGAGCGCATCAACCCCACCGGCAAGAAGCGCCTGCAACAGGCCCTGCGGGAGCGGGATCTGGACTATGTCGTGCGCCTGGCCCTGGAGCAGCAGGACGCGGGCGCGGAGATTCTAGATGTGAACGTGGGTCTGCCCGGCACGGACGAGCCGGCGCTGATGGCCGCCGCCGTGCGGGCCATTCAGGAGAGCGTGGACCTGCCCTTGCAGCTGGACTCCTCCGACCCCGCCGCGCTGGAGGCGGGACTGCGGGCCTTTCAGGGCAAGGCGATCGTCAACTCGGTGAACGGCAAGGCCGAGAGTCTGCGGGACATCCTGCCGCTGTGCAAAAAATACGGCGCGGCGGTGGTGGGCCTCTGCCTGGACGAGCGCGGCCTGCCGGAGACCTGGGAGCAGCGCGTGGAGATCGCCCGGCGCATCCGGGACGCGGCGCTACAGGCGGGCATCCCGCAGGAGGATCTCTTCATCGACTGCCTGACCCTGACCGTCTCGGCCCAGCAGGAACAGGCCGGAGAGACCCTCCGCGCCCTGCGCTGCGTTACGGAGGAACTGGGCCTGGCCAGCACCCTGGGGGTCAGCAACGTGGCCTTCGGGATGCCGAAGCGGGAGGTCCTGACCGCCGCCTTTCTGACGGAGGCCCTCCACGCCGGGCTGCGCTTTCCCATCGTCAACCCCGGCAGCGCCCCGGTGATGGACGCCATCGCGGCCCACCGGGTCCTGAGCGGCCAGGACGCCGGGGGAGAGGGCTATTTGCGCCGCTTCGCCGCCCAGCCGCCTGTCGCTGCGCCGATGCAGAATCATACCACTGAAATGACAGTCCAGGAGGCCATCGAGCGGGGCCTGAAAGCGGAGACCGCCGCCCTGACCGCCGCCGCGCTGGAGACCATGGAGCCCCTGGAGCTGATCGAGACGCTGCTGATCCCCGCCCTGGACGCGGTGGGGGCCCGGTACGAGGCCGGGACGCTCTACCTGCCCCAGCTCATCAAAGCCGCAGCTGCGGCGGGGGAGGGCTTTGCCCTGGTCCGGGCCAGGATCGCCGCCCAGGGGGGGTCCGACGCCCCCAGCCGGGGGAAGATCCTGCTGGCCACCGTCCGGGGCGATGTCCACGACATCGGGAAAAACATCGTCCGCGCCGTGCTGGAAAACTACGGCTACACGGTCCTGGACCTGGGCCGGGACGTGCCGCCGGAGCGGATCGTGGAGAGAGCCGTGGAGGAAAAGGTGCCGCTGGTGGGCCTCAGCGCCCTGATGACCACCACGGTCCCCGCCATGGCGGAGACCATCGAAAAACTGCGGGCAAGCGGCCACCCCTGCCGCGTCATGGTGGGCGGCGCGGTGCTGACCGCGGACTACGCCCGCCAGATCGGGGCGGACGCATACGCGAAAGACGCCAAGGGCGCGGCGGACTATGCAAGGGAGGTGTTCGGCACATGAGGGAAAACCGATTCTGGGCGGCGCTGGCCGACCCCGGGCAGATGCCCTTCGCGGTGGAGCTGGACCCGCCGGAGACGGCGGAGCTGGGGCCGTTTTTGGAAAAAGCCGAGGCGCTGCTGCAAGGCGGCGCGGACATTGTGACCCTGGCCGACTGCCCCGGCGGGCGGCCCAGGCTGGACTCCTGCCTGACGGCGGCGCGGCTGCACTGGGCGGGCATCCCGTCCCTGCCGCACCTGGCCGGGCGGGACCGCAACGCCCTGGCCACCCAGTCCCTGCTGATGGGCCTGAGTGCCGAGGACGTGGGCGGGGTGCTGCTGGTCACCGGCGACCGCATCCCCGGCGACGAGGGGGCGAAGGG